>VAZU01000188.1 GCA_005884745.1 Alphaproteobacteria bacterium | reverse complement strand
ACCTTCGCGGGGATGTCGCGGCGGGGCGCCGACGTGCCGACGATCCGATGGCTCGAAGGCGGTTTTGGCGGCACCTTCGCGGTGACCTCGCGGTGCAGATCGAGCTCGGCCGCCAGCGGACCGTAACCGAGGCTGCGCCCGTCGGGCGCGCGGATTAAGCCCTCGGCGATTGTCAAGCGCTCGGCCGGAACGTTGAGACGGGCGGCCGCACGCTCGAGCGGCAGCGCGCGCGCCTCGGCGCATGCCAGGCGAATGGCGGTTCCGCCGTATTCGATCGACTGGCTGCCGGAGGTGTATTCCTCGTCGGGGGTCTGCGCCGTGTCGCCGGAGATCATCGCGACGCGGACAAGCGGCAGGTCGAGCTCCTCGGCCGCGATCTGCGCCAGCGCGGTCAGGATCCCCTGCCCCAGCTCGACCTTGCCGGCAAAGATCGTCGCCGATCCGTCGGCATCGATGCGCAACCAGGCATCGAGCATGCGGTTCTTGTCGAGGCTGCCCGGCAGCTTCGCCGGCGCGGCGCGCAAGAGCGGCGGCACGAGCGTGAAGCTGAGCACCAGCGCGCCCGCGGCTTTTCCGAAGTCTCGGCGGGTGAGCGCGCTCATGGCTTGCCCGTATCGCGCGCCGCGCGCAGCACCGCGCGGATGATGCGGCCATGGGTGCCGCAGCGGCACAGATTGGCGGCGAGGCCCTCGCGCACCTGCTCTTCGCTCGGCTGCGGAATGCGGTCGAGCAGTTCCGCCGCGCTCATGATCATGCCGTTGATGCAATAGCCGCATTGCGCCGCCTGCTCCTCGATGAAGGCGCGCTGCAGCGGATGCGGGTTGTCGAGGGTGCCGAGGCCTTCGATCGTGGTGACGTGGACCTCGCCGATCGAGCCGATCGGGGTCACGCAGGAGCGCACCGCACGCCCGCCGATGAGAACCGTGCAGGCGCCGCATTGGGCAAGCCCGCAGCCGAATTTCGCGCCGTTGAGCCCGAGGTCGTTGCGCAGGACGTAGAGCAGCGGGGTTTCCGCATCGGCCGCGACCGTGCGGATCGAGCCGTTGACATGCAGATTGATCGCCATCGGGGTCCCCTCGGCGGCGGCGGCACTCGCGAATGTCTCGATTCAATCCGCTGCGGCGCCTGGAGGTTCCGGCGGGCGGGCAAGCCCGAGCACAATCACGTGAGCGCGGCAAAATCGCCCCGCGCCCAACGCCCCCGCGCCTCCTCGCGAAAATCCGCGAACCGGCCTGCCGCGATGGCGGCCCGCATGCCGTCCATCAGCTCCTGGTAATAGGCGAGATTGACCGCGGAAATCAGCATCGCGGCGAGGATCTCGTTCGCCTTCACTAGATGGTGGAGATAGGCGCGCGAATAATCGCGTGCGGCGGAGCAGGCGCTTTCGGGATCGAGCGGGCGCGGATCGCCGGCGTGGCGCGCATTCTTGAGATTGACCGCGCCGAACCGGGTGAAGGCCAGGCCATGGCGGCCGTTGCGGGTCGGCAGCACGCAGTCGAACAGGTCGATGCCGCGCGAGACCGCCTCGATCAGGTCCTCGGGCGTACCGACGCCCATCAGATAGCGCGGGCGATCCGCGGGCAGCACCGGCGTCACCAGGTCGAGCGTCGCCAGCATCACTTCCTGCCCCTCGCCGACCGCGAGCCCGCCGATCGCATAGCCCGGAAAGGAAATGTCGACCAGCGCCCGCGCGCTCTCGATGCGCAGGCTCGGCTCGGCCCCGCCCTGCACGATCCCGAACAGCGCCCGATTTTTGGCATGCTCGGAGGCGCGCTTCGAGCGCTCCGCCCAGGCGAGCGACAGCCGCATCGCGCGCTCGACCTCGGCGCGCTCCGCCGGCAGCCTGAGGCATTCGTCGAGCTGCATGGCGATGTCGGAGCCGAGCAGATCCTGAATCTCGACCGCGCGTTCCGGCGTCAGCGCCACCATGGCGCCGTCGAGATGCGAGCGGAACGTGACGCCGTCCGCATCGATTTTTCGCAGCGGCGAAAGCGACATCACCTGGAAGCCGCCGGAATCGGTCAGGATCGGATGCGGCCAATTCATGAACTTGTGCAATCCGCCGAGCTGCGCAATCCGTTCGGCGCCCGGCCGCAGCATGAGATGATAGGTATTGGCGAGCACGATGTCGGTCCCGAGCGCGCGCACTTCGTCGGGGCGCATCGCCTTGACGGCGGCCTGGGTCCCGACCGGCATGAAGGCGGGCGTGCGCACCACGCCGTGCGCGGTCTTGATCTCGCCGAGCCGCGCGCGCCCGTCGGTTTTCTTCAGCTGAAACGAGAAGCCGGACATCGTAAAATCAGCTACCGCGTTTGGGGGAGCGCCGCGACATATTACCCGCCGCGCAACAGCAAACAGGCATCGCCGTAGGAATAGAACCGGTAGCCGGCCTCGATCGCATGGGCGTAGGCGCGCTGCATCACCTCGAGGTCGGAAAAAGCCGCGACCAGCATGAACAGGGTCGAGCGCGGCAGGTGGAAATTCGTCAGCAGCGCGTCGACGGCGCGGAATTCATATCCCGGCGTGACGAACAGCGATGTCTCGCCGGAGAACGCCTGCACCACGCCGTTCTCGTCACTGGCGCTTTCGATCAGCCGCAACGAAGTGGTGCCGGCGGCGACGATGCGGCCGCCGGCGCGGCGGGTCTCATTGAGCGCTTCGGCGGCGGCGGCGCTCACCGCGCCCCATTCGGGATGCGGCCGGTGCCGCTCGGTATCCTCGGCCTTGACCGGCAGGAATGTGCCGGCGCCGACGTGGAGCGTCACGAACGTAAGCTCGATGCCGCGGGCTCTCAGGTTGGCGAGCAGCGTCTCGGTGAAATGCAGCGCGGCGGTCGGCGCGGCGACCGAGCCATCGTTTCGCGCGAACACGGTCTGATAGTCGAGGCGGTCGCGCTCGTCGGGCGCGCGCCGCGCGGCGATATAGGGCGGCAGCGGCATGTCGCCGCGCTCCGCGATGGCCTGATCGAGCACCAGTCCGTGAAAAGCGAACGCGAGCGTCGCTTCGCCGCCCTCGCCCCTGTCGGCCACGGTCGCGTCGAGTTGCCCGAGAAAGCATACCTTGCCCTCCTCGCCGAAGCGGATGACGTCGCCGGCCGCGGCTTTCTTTGCCGGTTTCAGAAATGCGCGCCAGCGCCAGCCGTCGAGCCGCCGGTGCAGGGTCGCCTCGATCCTCGGCTCGGCGCCCTTGAGCACGCGGCCGTTGAGGCGCGCCGGAATGACTTTCGTATCGTTGAGGACGAGGCGATCGCCGGGCCGCAACAGATGCGGCAGCTCGCGCACGTGGCGATCCTCGAGCGGCAGGCCCGGCCGGATCACCAGCAGCCGAGCCGCATCGCGCGGATGGATCGGCCGCAATGCGATCCGTTCGCGCGGCAGCTCGAAGTCGAACAGCTCGGTGCGCATGGGATCGAGACTCTGGTCCCGTCGTTCCGGCCGAGCGCGAAGCGCGAGAGCCGGAATCCATGACCACAGTTCGTTATCCAACTCTCAAGACAGTGGCCATGGGTCCCGGGTTCCTTGCTGCGCTCGGCCCCGGGACGACGAGTAGTCCTCAGGCTTTTGCGTCCGCCCCGATGCGGGCGGAAACGATCCGGTCGGGGTCTCGCACCGGCTCGCCGCGCTTGATCTTGTCGACATTCTCCATGCCGGCGACCACCTTGCCCCACACCGTGTACTGGCCGTTGAGCCAGGGAGAATCGGCAAAGCAGATGAAGAACTGGCTGTCGCCGGAATCCGGGTTTTGCGCGCGCGCCATGGCAACGGTGCCGCGCACATGCGGCTCGCGAGAAAACTCGGCCGCGAGTTTTTGGCCCGAGCCGCCGGTGCCCGTTCCGGTGGGGTCGCCGGTCTGCGCCATGAAGCCCTCGATCACGCGATGGAACACGGTCCCGTTATAAAACCCGTCCCGCACCAGCTCCTTGATGCGCGCGACATGGCGCGGCGCCAGATCCGGCCGCATCGCGATCGTGACGTCGCCCCGCGTCGTCTCTAGCACGAGGGTGTTCTCCGGATCCTGACTCATGACTGCCTCGACTGTTCGCAGGGTTTCGTGGTCTCACTTGGCGTCGGCCGCGACCTCCATCCGCACGATGCGGTCGGGATCGGTCACGGCGCCATTGTTCGCCGACGAGCCCTTCTTGATCCGATCGATGACTTCCATGCCCGACACCACTTCGCCGACCACGGTGTACTGACCATTGAGGCTCGGCGTTTCGCCGAACATGATGAAGAACTGGCTGTTCGCCGAGTTCGGGCTGGTGGCGCGGGCCATGCCCACCACGCCGCGGGTGAACGGCACTTTGGAGAACTCGGCCGGCAGATCCGGATATTTCGATTTGCCGGTTCCGTCGCCGCGCTCGCCGTCGCCGGTTTGCGCCATGAAGCCCGGGATGACCCGGTGGAACGGCGCGTTGTCGTAAAAGTGCTCGCGCGCCAGCATCTTGATGCGCTCGGCGTGCTTGGGCGCGAGCTCGGGACGCAGCCGGATGATGACGCGCCCGTATTTCGTATCGAGGAAAATCGTGTTCTGCGGATCAAGGCCGGCCGGCAGCGGTGCGGCCAGCGCCGGTACGATGCAGACGAACGCGATCATCAAGGCAACGAGACGGATCATGGCAGGCCCCAGTTTCAGCGGCCGGATTTGCCGGCGAATTTGGCTTGGAGCCGGCGCAAAACCGCCGCCGGCACGAATGCGGCAACGTCGCCCCCCATCGCGGCGATCTGGCGCACCAGCGTCGCGGTGATCGGCCGCACGATCGGGGAAGCCGGCAGGAACACGGTGAGCACGTCCGGCGCCATGGCCTCGTTCATGCCGGCCATCTGCATCTCGTAATCGAGATCGGTGCCGTCGCGCAGGCCGCGGATCAGCAAGGTCGCGCCTTCCCGGTGCGCCGCCGCGACGACGAGATCGGCGAACGTCACGGTCTCGAGCGCGCACCCTGCCGCCTTGGTCACGGGTCCGCACGTTTCGCCGAGCATCGCCAGGCGTTCCTCGGCCGAGAACAGGGGCGCCTTGCCCGGGTGAACCCCGATCGCGAGGACGAGCCGATCGACGAGCCGGGCGGCCTGGCGGACGACGTCGAGATGGCCGTTGGTCACCGGATCGAACGACCCGGCGTAGAGCGCGGCGCGAGGCATGCGCGCGGTCTAGCCCGCCGACTTGCGAACCGCAAGGGCGCGCAGGACAGGCATTTGTGCGAGGCGTGTGACCGCGGTCACATGCCGCTCGCTTCCGACTCCCATAGGGTCCCCCGGCGAACAAGAGCAAGGCGTTCCCGAAACGGGATGGGACAGGGGGCTTTGAGATGCTGAAGATGGTTTCCGCCATGGTCGCCGCGGCAGTGATTGCCGGCGCGTTGGTGACGTTTCCCGGCCTGAGCCCGTCGGTTCACGCCGGCACGGTGGCGCGCAAAGGCGATCGGCTCGACCTCACCCTGCGGATGGCAAGCTGCAGACAGATGGCGTGGCCCTATTACGACCAGAACTGCCGCAAGGATGCGGGGCGACCGGTGCGGCTGGTGACGACCGATCGAATCTGAGCGCTCCGGCCGCCGCGCCGGGCTCGGCAGCGGATCGTAAATTTCGTCTTCGCGCGCTTCCTTCTCCGCATGGGGAAGGCTCGCCGGGGCCGCCAAGTCGACGCGAACGCCCAGAGCGACCCCCTCCCGGCGTTTCGCAACCGGCCTCCCCCTCCGCGGGGGAGGCCGGACTCGTTTCCCAACCTGTCTTGAACGCTGTCTTGAACCCCGTCTTGGCGCTCGCCGGCTCGATCATCGGCCGCGCATTCGCGGCTGGTTCGTGATGAAGTCATGTCACGGTGATGAAACTCTCATCAGCGGATCAGTTCCCTCAGCGACCAACCGTTACCGCAACGACACACGGCGCTGCCCTTTTTCGGAGTCAGCCGGCTGTGATTTTCTCGGACTTGTAAAAAGGCGTATCCTGTCGGTGTGTTCAAGCGATTCGCCGGGGCCTTTCGAGGGGGCGAAACATGCTTTGGAACGCTGCTCGCATCCTATTGCTGGGCGCAGGCGTCGCCGTCGGTGTCTCAATAGCCGCCGCGCACGATTCAGTTGCGGCGAGAACGATTGTGAATCGCCGGCTCAGATCGCCAGCACGGGCCTGGGCTGGGTCGTCAACGGCATCGAGTTCATTCCGTTCAACGAAGCCACGCCCAGCCCCGACGGCAAGGTTTGGATCTGCCGACGTCCCGACAAGACGCGCCGCTGCGTGTTCGGACCGCCGCCCAATTCTTGAACGATCGTTGCGCGCCGGTTGCCGGAAGGATCGGCGTCGCCGATCGCGTGACCTGTCACTCGGGCAATTCCTCGATGCCGTCCACCCGCTCGGGGTAGAACGCCAGCCGGCCGGCGATCGCGGCCACCGCCGGGAACGGCTGCTCGTAGCTCCAGATTGCATTTTCCGCCGTGCGGCCGCCGGCCGCGACGGTGAAATAGGTCGCGTCGCCCTTATAGGGACAATGCGTCACGTGTTCGGTGCGGGTGAGCAGCGCCAAATCGACGTCCTCGCGCGGGATGTAGTGCACCGGCGGCAGCGACGCTTCGCGCAGCGTCAGCGCGTGCCGGGTATCCGCAACCAGCGTTCCGGCGAGCCTCACGCGCACCCGCTTCGAGTTGGGCGCGATCGCGATGGGGTGTTCGGGTCCGGGGATTCTCATTTCTGCTCCAATTGCCCGGCATAGGCAGGCAAGCGCCGGCCCGCGCCCGAGGCTGTACGGTGGCCTTGGTTCCGGGATAGCGTCGTCCTGAATCGAAGGAGAGACAAGCCCCATGCTCCTGTTCGCGGTCGCGCACGCGGTGCAGCTCGAGGACGGCACGTATGCCGTCCGGTCCCCGGAGTTTCCGGGGTGCGAGGCTCGCAGCGCGCATGTCGAGGTCGCGCGAGAACAATTCGGCGACGCGCTGCGCGAGCGCTTGCTGGAAATGGTCGAGGCCGGCGAGGTGCCGTCCCTCTATAGCTGCGAAGAGCTCGGGGCGAGCTTCGCGGGTCGCTGCGCCGTGCAGATTTCCGCGCCGGACCGCCTCCCGGGCACGTTCGACCGGGCGATCGCGGTGCGCGCGAAGCTTCCCCCCGCGGCCGCGGAACGGCTCGCAACCATACGCGCGGCGCCGCAACGCGAGCTGCAAACGAGCGAGCCCTCACCCGTTGAAGGCACCGATCCGGCGGTGCCGGATACCTCCGCGGCGGACGATGAAACCCGCGGAAAACTGGATCCGTCGGCGCGACTCGCCCTCGTCGCGGCCCGGCTGGCAGGACGCGATCGCCACGTCGGCTAACCGATACTCCCGGAGTTTCCGTGGATTTCCGTCACGAACGTGGCTGCGAAAAGGCGGGGTGCCGCAGACATGACGCACAGGTGCCGCAATTGCGACGTTTTGCGGATGAATCCACCGTCGCCGTGATGCTCTTCATTGACTTGCGAACGGATTGTGCCCATTGAATCACTTCACTCCGGAGCGGACTGAGGGAGGGAAACGATGCGTGCGACTGCGGCCTGGGTACTAGCACTATCGGTGGGATTGGCGGCGGCGGCCGCGAGCCAAACCCTGCCGCCCGGCACCAAAACCGCGGCGGTGCCGGCGCCGAACACCGCCACCGTCACCTGCGCCAACAATCCCAATGCGCTCGGGCTCACGCGCATCGTCGAGGTCGATACCACCGGCGGCCCGGGCTTCGGCTTCGAGCACTTCAAGGAGCACGATTTCCTCCGACCCAAGGAAGTCGTGCTGACGTTCGACGACGGGCCGTGGCCGAACAACACGCCGGCCGTGCTCGCCGCGCTCGCCGCGCACTGCATCAAGGCGACGTTCTTCCCGATCGGCAAGCACGCCATCTGGCATCCCGAGATCCTCAAGCAGGTGGCCGCGGCAGGGCACTCGATCGGCACCCACACCTGGTCGCACGCGGACCTGTCCAAGAAATCCAAGGAAGAGGCCACTCGCGAGATCGAGATGGGGGCGAGCGCCGTGCATATGGCGGTCGCCGGCCCGACCGCGCCGTTCTTCCGCTTTCCGGCGCTGCGGCATCCGCCGGAGATGGTCACCTATCTGGGGCAGCGCAACATCGCGATCTTCTCCTGCGACATGGACTCGTTCGATTTCACCATGCGCAAGCCCGAGCAGGTGATCCGCTCGGTGATGAGCAAGCTGGAGAAGCACGGCAAAGGCATCATCCTGATGCACGATTTCCAGCACGCCACCGCGGAAGCGCTTCCCGAGCTGCTCAATCAGCTCAAGGCCAACGGCTACAAGATCGTGCACATGGTTCCGAAGGCGCCGCTGCAGACGCTCGCCGAATACGACGAGATGGTGCAGAAGGAGAACAAGCTGCCGACCGTGAGCTCGCGTCCGACCTCGAGCGTGATCCGCACCATCACCGAAATGCCGCAGTGACGCCGCACATTTCGCACTTCGTCGTCCCGGCCAAGAGCCTGCCCGGACTTGATTCCGGGGACGCGTAGCGACTGCGTGCCGGGACCTGTGACCGCCGGCCTGTCGATTCAGTGAGATCCGCGGCGATGGGTCCCCGCTTTCGCGGAGACGACCAATCGAGCGTTCGTCCTCGTCACCGGCCGGGAGCGCGGAAATCGATTTTCTTGCCCAGCGCCTGATCGGTCTCCTCGACCGTGAGCAGCGCCGTAGTCTTGGTGCGAACGAGCCCTGTCGCCGAAGCGCCGAGTGCGAACGCGGAGGCGCTCACCGCGTTCGGCAGGTCCACGATCGAGATCACGTCATGATCGCCGAGCGCGTAGTAGAACGCCTCGAGCTTGCCGCCGAGACTTTCCGCCGCCTTGGCGACCGCGGCCTTGCGGCCGGCGGCCTTGTCCTTTTGCAGGCCCTTCAGGCCGTCGGCGGAGTACGACGCTTCGACCAGATATTTCGGCATGATTTCCTCCCGAACGCTCGCAGGAACTTGATTTCGCGGTCCGCCGGCAGCCTGGCCGCTGCGCGGCAGCCCTCCGAGGGACCGCAGCGATATCGAGCAGCAATGTTCTTGTTGGGTCCGACAAGTTAGACCAATGCCGCGCCGCACGCAATCAAGCCCGGCATTCGCGCGCCGGGCGAGATAGCTCCCGAAGCTCACTCCCCGACGTCGCCGTTTTCCTCGGACAGGCGTTCGACCGAGACGACGTGCTCGTCCTGCGCGGTGTCGAACACGATGACGCCCCGGGTCTTGCGGCCCTTGATGCTGATCTCCGCCACGCCGCAGCGGATCAGCTGACCGCCGTCCGTCACCAGCATGAGCTGATCGGATTCCTCCACCGGGAACGACGCGACCAGCCTGCCGATGCGCGCACGAATGGCGCCGCTCTTGTCGCGGTTGTCCATCGCGACGATGCCCTTCCCGCCGCGGCCGGTGGTGCGGTACTCGTAGGACGAGGTCCGCTTGCCGAATCCCCGCTCGGAGATCGTCAGCACGAACTGCTCCGCCGCCGACATTGCCACATAGCGCTGCTCGCCGAGCTCGATGGCGCCGGTGGCCCCCTCCTCCGCCTCGACCTCCGAGGCGGCTTCGGCGGCTTCCTCCGGCGTTTCCCCCTGGCCGCGCCGCACCGCGCCCGCGCGCTTGAGATAGGCGGCGCGTTCCTCGGCGCTGGCGTCGACGTGGCGCAGGATCGACAGCGAGATCACCGCGTCGCCTTCGGCGAGCGCGATGCCGCGCACGCCCATGGAATCCCTGCCCTTGAACACCCGCACGTCGCCGACCGGAAAGCGGATGCATTGCCCCTGGGCGCTGGTCAGCAGCACGTCGTCCTTCTCGGTGCAGATCTGCACGTCGACGATCGCCTCGCCGTCGTCGAGCTTCATGGCGATCTTTCCGGTGCGGTTGACCTGGAGGAAATCGGACAATTTGTTCCGCCGCACCGTGCCGCGCGTCGTGGCGAACATCACGTCGCGCTCGGCCCAGGAGCTTTCGTCCTCGTGCAGCGGCATGATCGTGGTGATGCGCTCGCCCTGCGCCAGCGGCAGGATGTTGATCAGTGCCTTGCCGCGCCCCTGCGGCGCCGCCAGCGGCAGCCGCCAGACCTTCTCCTTGTAGGCGAGCCCGCGCGAGGAGAAGAACAGCAGCGGCGCATGGGTCGAGGCCACGAACAGCCGGCTGACGAAATCCTCGTCCCGCGTCTGCATGCCGGCGCGGCCGCGGCCGCCGCGCCGCTGCGCGCGATAGGTCGAGAGCGGAACGCGCTTGACGTAACCCAAGTGCGACACCGTCACGACCATGTCTTCGCGCTGGATCAGGTCTTCGTCCTCGACCTCCCCTTCCTGCTCGATGATCATCGTGCGCCGCGGGGTCGCGAACTCGGCTTTGGCGGCCTCGAGCTCGTCCTTGACGATGGTCAGGATGCGCGCGCGCGACCGCAGGATGTCCAGGTAATCGGCAATCTCGCCGGCGAGCTTGTCGAGCTCGGCGGCGATCTCGTCGCGCCCGAGCGCGGTGAGGCGCTGCAGCCGCAGATCGAGGATGGCCTTGGCCTGCTCCGCCGAGAGCCGGGCGGTGCCGGCTTCCGACAGGCGATGGCGCGGATCGTCGATCAGCGCGATCAGCGACGCCGAGGTCGTGGCGGGCCAGTCGCGGCCCATCAGGGCCTCGCGGGCGGAATTGGGGTCGGGCGCGGCGCGGATCAGGCGGATCACCTCGTCGATATTGGCGACCGCAATGGCGAGCCCGACCAGGATATGCGCCCGGTCGCGGGCCTTGCCGAGCAGATGCTTGGTGCGCCGGGAGATGACCTCCTCGCGGAAGGAAACGAAGGCCCGCAGCAGGTCCTTGAGCGTCATCACCTGGGGCCGCCCGCCGTCGAGCGCCACCATGTTGGCGCCGAACGTCGATTGCAGCGGCGTGAATCGATAGAGCTGGTTGAGCACGACGTCCGGCACGGCGTCGCGGCGCAGCTCGATGACGACGCGGTAACCTTCGCGATCGGATTCGTCGCGCAGATCGGCGATGCCGTCGATCTTCTTCTCGCGCACCAGCTCGGCGATGCG
>VAZU01000187.1 GCA_005884745.1 Alphaproteobacteria bacterium | reverse complement strand
TCCGTTCACGCCCAACCGCGCCTTCAAGAAGGCGCCGCGGCTGATCGCGCGCGCCAAGGGCATGCATTATTACACCGTGGAGGGTCGCGCCGTGCTCGACGGCACCGCGGGGCTGTGGTGCTGCAACGCCGGCCACGGCCGCGACGAGATCGTCGCCGCGATTTCCCGCCAGGCCGCCGAGCTCGATTATGCGCCGGCGTTCCAGTTCTCGCACCCGAAGGCCTTCGAGCTCGCGAGCCGGCTCGCCGCGCTCGCGCCCGGCGAGCTCGGCTCCGAGGCGGTCGATACCGCGCTGAAAATCGCGCTCGCCTACCACAACGTGCGCGGCCAGGCCTCGCGCGTCCGGCTGATCGGCCGCGAGCGCGGCTATCACGGGGTGGGCTTCGGCGGCATCTCGGTCGGCGGCATCGCTCCCAACCGCAAGTATTTCGGCGCGCTGCTGGCCGGGGTCGATCATCTGCCGCACACCTACAATCGCGAAAAACAGGCTTTTACCAAGGGCGAGCCGGAATGGGGCGGACATCTCGCCGACGAGCTCGACCGGCTCGTGGCGCTGCACGATGCCTCGACCATCGCGGCCGTCATCGTCGAGCCGATGGCGGGCTCGACCGGGGTGCTGCCGCCGCCCAAGGGCTACCTCGAGCGGCTGCGCGCGATCTGCAACAAGCACGGCATCCTGCTGATCTTCGACGAGGTCATCACTGCGTTCGGCCGGCTCGGCCATGCGTTCGCGGCCGAGCGTTATGGCGTCGAGCCCGACATGATCACCTTCGCCAAAGGGGTGACGTCCGGCACCGTGCCGATGGCGGGCGTGATGGTGAAGAAGGGCGTCTACGACGCGTTCATGAACGGGCCCGAGCACGTGATCGAGCTGTTCCACGGCTATACCTATTCGGCGCATCCGCTCGCCTGCGCGGCGGCGCTCGCCGCGCTCGACGTCTACCGCGAGGAGCGGCTGTTCGAGCGAGCGAAGAAGCTCGAGCCGCTCTGGGCCGAGGCGGCGATGGGGCTGAAGGGCCTGCCCCACGTGCTCGACATCCGCACAATCGGGCTCGTCGCCGGGATCGACCTCGCCTCGCGCCCCGACGCGGTCGGCGGCCGCGCCTACGAGGCCATGCAGAAGGGCTTCGAGCAGGGCATCATGATGCGCGTCACCGGCGACACCATCGCGCTCTCCCCGCCGCTGATCGTCCGCGAGAGCGAGATTTCCGAGATTTTCGACAAGCTGGCGCGGGTGATCCGGGGACTGGGGTAGGCTGCCGTCAGGCTTTCAGCCGGAGTGGGTAATGAAGCTCAAGGTCGTGGTTCATGAGGCGGAGGAAGGCGGCTTCTGGGCCGAAGTTCCGGCGATTCCCGGATGCGCCACCCAAGGCGAAACGATGGAGGAGCTTCTCCATAATCTACACGAGGCGGTCGAAGGCTGCCTTTCGGTCGACGTTGCAGAGCCGAAGCCGGATGAAAGGAAGCGCATCCTGGAAATTTCTGTATGAAGATACTGTCCGGCCGCGACTTCGCCCGCCTGGTGGAGCGACGCGGCGTTAGCGGCAGCCATCATATTTACGGCAAGCCCGGAACTGTCGTGCGTCTTTCGATCCCGATACACGGAAATCGCCCGCTGAAGACTGGTCTCTTACGGCATTTGGCGAAATTGACCGAAATTTCTGCCGAAGAGCTGGAATAATCACGATCACTTCATCGTGGTCCCGGGCAACGCGCTTGAGGAGCACAGCTGGAGAGGACGTTAGGACCCGGAGGTCGATCCCTTCGCCGCGCCCGACCCCGTCAAATCCAGCTCGTAGGTCAGCCAGCGCGAGCGCCGGGCGACGGCGTCGTAGAGAAACTGCGCGGTGAAATTGTCGTCCGCGGTGCGCCAATAGATGCGCCGCCAGCCGGCGCGTCGGCCCTCTTGGGCGAGCGCCTCGATCAGCGCCCGGCCGATGCCGAGCCCGCGGCGCTCGGCGTCGACGTAGAGGTCCTCGAGATAGCACACGGGCGCCGCCGACCAGGTGTTGGGGTGGATCACGGCGTTGAGCATGCCGACCACGCGGCCTTCGAGCTCGGCGACCCGCCCGAGCATCTCCGCACGGCCCTCCGCGATGAGCGCGCGCCAGGTCGTCTCCGTGGTCTCGGCGCTCAAGGCCTGGCGGTAGAACGCGAGATACCCCGCCCACAGGCGGCGCCAGTCGCGCTCGTCGGCGGACTTGAGCGGCCGAATCAGCACTTTGGCGTCGGCGTTCTCGGGCATGGCCCCCTCCAGCTCGCGGCGGAGGCCGCGAAATCTCCCGGAATCTCGTAATCGCGCAAAGCCGCTTGCGCGCAACGAGTTGCTCATGGACATTGTAGAAGGCCCCGCTCCGCGAATGAATAGAGAGCCATGCGGGAGCGGGCCGTGTGCCGGGGAGGCGCGGGGCAGCATGGGTGCAATCTTCGTCGCGCTTGTTCTCGTGCTCGGCGCCGGTTCGGTCGGCGGCGTGCTCGTCCGGTTTTTCGGCTTCGAGCGGGTGGAAGCGGCGGTCGTGAGCATTGCGGTGCTGTCGGTCCTGGGCCTGTTCCACGCGCTGATGGCGCGCGGGCGCGACCGCGCCGAGATCGGCGACCGTATCGCGGATCTCTCGCGCGGCGGCGCGGATCTCGCGCGCCAGGTCGCCGAGACCGGGCGGCGCCTGGCGGCGGTCGAGATCGAGGTTGCGCGATCCGCCGAGCGGACCCGGGCGGCGCTGGAGCCCACCGCGACCGAGATCGAGCTGTTGCGCCGATCGGCCAAGCAGCTCGCCCAGTCGGTCGCGGCGCACGCGGCCGCGCTGCAAAGCCTGAGCGCCGCGTCCGCCGAGGCCGGGCGCCCCGCCGCCGTTGCGCTCGCGCTCGATGCGATGGGCGCGCCGGCGCCGGCGCCGACGGCCGACGACGCGCAGCTCCACGACGATGCGGCCGATCGCGCCGTTGCGGCCGGGGAGGGGGGAGGCGGCGTGAGCGCGCTGCGGCGGGCCGCGGAGGCGGGACGCTTCGAGCTTTACCTGCAGCCCATCGTCACGCTGCCGCAGCGCAAAGTGCGCTACTACGAGGCGACGGCGCGGCTGCGGACCGAGGCCGGGGAGCTGTTGAACCCGTGCGATTACCTGCGCCAGCCGCAGAGCGCCGACGTGATGCCGATGGTCGACGACATCCTGCTGTTCGGCTGCGTTCAGGTGGTGCGCCGCCTGCTCGCCAGGGAGCGGGAGATCGGGCTGTTCTGCCATATCGCCGGACACTCGCTGCTCGACCCCGCGTGCCTGGGTGAGGTCTCGGATTTCATCGAGGCCAATCGCGCGCTCGCCTCCTGCCTCGTGTTCGAGTTTGCGCAGCGACAAGTCCGGGCCATGGGCGCGACCGAGCGCGAATGCTTGAGCGAGCTTGCCGCGCTCGGGTTCCGGTTCTCGATGGATCGCGTCGGCGATCTGCAGCTCGATCCCCCGGAGCTCGCCGAGCGCGGCTTCCGCTTCGTGAAGATCCCGGCGGCACTCCTGCTCAGCCGCGCCGAAGCCGCGGCGTCGGGGATCGAGGCTTCGGAGTTCTCCGACCGGCTCGGGCGGTTCGGCATCGATCTGATCGCGGAGGAGATCGAGAGCGAGGCGATCGTGGTCGGCCTGCTCGATTTCGACGTGCGCTTCGGCCAGGGCCCGCTGTTCTCAGCCCCGCGGCCGGTGCGGGCCGACATCGTGCAGGCGAGCGCCGACCGGCCGCCGCCGCGCGCCAGCGGCAGGATCTGGCCCGCGGCCGCCGCGGTTGCGGCGGCGGAAGCTGCCGGGTCGGATCGAGCGCAGCCGCCGCCGATCGCGGAGCCGTTCGTCGCCGCCGAAACTCCGGGCCCGATCGGGATCGGCCTGGGTGCCTGAGGGGCGCTCGACGTCCTTGCCCGCGCCGGTCCTGGTCGATCGCTTCTCGGCGCTGGCGCCCGGCTATGATGCGGTGCTGTGCGACGTCTGGGGCGTGGTGCACAACGGCGTTGCCGCCCTGGCGCCGGCGGGCGATGCGCTCACGCGGTTCCGCAACGCCGGCGGCACGGTGCTGCTCGTTTCCAACGCGCCGCGACCCGGCGCCGCCGTGATCCGAATGCTCGACCGGCTCGGCGTGCCGCGCTCCGCCTACGACGACATCATCACCTCGGGCGACCTCACCCGCGAATTCATCGCCTCGCATCCGAGCCGATGCGTGTTTCACGTGGGGCCGGAGCGGGACCGATCGATCTTCGCCGGGCTCGAGCTCCGCTTCGGCCCGGTCGAGGCGGCCGATTACGTCATTTGCACCGGCCTGTTCGACGACGAGCGCGAAACCCCGGAGAACTATCGCGGGCTGCTCGAGCGGATGGGCGCCAGAGGCTTGCTGCTCGTTTGCGCCAATCCGGATCTCGTCGTCGAGCGCGGCGATCGGCTGATCTATTGCGCCGGTGCCGTCGCCGACTTGTATGCGCAGCTCGGCGGCGAGGTGCTCTACGCCGGCAAGCCCCATCGCCCGATCTATGACGCGGCGCTCGCCCGGATCGCCGCGACGCGCGGCGCGCCGCTCGCGACCGCGCGAGTGCTGGCGATCGGCGATTCGATCCGCACCGATCTCGCCGGCGCGGCCGCGCTCGGGATCGACGGCGTGTTCATCACCCGCGGAATTCACGCCGAGGAGCTCGGCCACCGCGACGACCCGGACCTCGACCGGCTCGCCCGCTTCTTCGCCGAAGCCGGCGTGACCCCGAAGGCGGTGATGCGGCAACTGGCGTGGTGAGCTTCTTTTCCCTCCCCTTCAGGGGAGGGTGGGCGCACGAAGTGCGCCGGGTGGGGTATGTCTCTTGCTTGATCGCGACGCTCGCCCCACCCGCCGGACTTCGTCCGGCGACCTCCCCTCCGGGGAGGTAAAAGCTAGCCCGCGAACACCGTTTCGATCTTGGACTTCAGGGTCTGGGCGTTGAACGGCTTGACGATGTAATTGTCGACGCCGGCCTTCTTGGCGGCGATCACGTGGTCGGTCTTGGATTCCGCCGTGACCATGATGAACGGCGTCCCGGCGAGATGGGGATCGCCGCGGATCTCCTTGAGCAGGTCGTAGCCGGTCATCGGCTCCATGTTCCAGTCGGAGATCACCAGGCCGTAGCGCTTGTCGCGCATCTTGGAGAGCGCCGAGGCCACGTCTTCGTACCCGAGCTGCCTGAGCAGGTTGCGGATGATGCGGATCATGGTGTTGTAATCGTCCACCACCAGGATCGGCATCGAGGGGTCCACGGCCATTCTTTGTTCTCCGTCGAGCGCCGGGCAGCCGGTCGCGCTCGCCCGGGCAGCCCTGGAGCCCACGCCGGCGCTCCAATCCCCGACCTTAGGTGAAATCGGTTGAATATACGGTTAATCGGCCCGGAACGCGGGCGGCGGCACCGAGATTTCGCAAATCCGCGGGCTTTCCCGCCGCGACGGCTGCAACGTTCCCGCCGTTCGATCGTTGCCAATGGACCGAGCGCGAGCTGCCGCCGCGCGGTTCCCGGCGCCATCGCCACCGGGCATTGCGCGGCAAGTCAACCGAGCCCATCGTAGCGCCGCCGAACCGGATAGCTGGACCGATGTCGTTGCCGAGCCCGAAACCCGCCGTCGATCCGCGGATGCTCAAACTCCTCTATTTCGAGGATCTCCACGTCGGCTTGCGCGAAGTCCTGATGAAAACCGTGATGGATTCCGACGTGGTCGGCTTCGCGCGGCTGTCCGGCGACGACAATCCGATCCATCTGTGCGACGTCTATGCGGCGCAGACCCGGTTCGGCCAGCGCATCGCCCACGGGCTCTACACCGCCAGCCTGATCTCGGCGGCATTGGGCACGCGGCTGCCCGGGCCCGGCGCGGTGTATCGCTCGCAGACGCTGAACTTCCATGCGCCGGTGAAGATCGGCGACGTGGTCACAATCATCGTCGAAGTCGTGGAGCTCATTGCCGAGGGCCGGAGGGCGCGCCTCAAGTGCGAGGCGCTGGTCGACGGGCATTTGGTGCTCGACGGCGAAGCCATGGTCTCGGTGCCTTGCTTCACCCGCCCCAACCCATTGATCCGGCGAGATCGACGCGGCCGTTCCTCGTGGTCCGCGACGATTCCCCGGCCATTGCCGCGCTAAAAGGCGGCGTCGTCGCGATCGGCAATTTCGACGGCGTGCATCGCGGCCATCGCACCGTGATCGCCGCCGCGACGCGCCGCGCGAAAACGCTCGGCGGCCCGGCGGTCGCGCTGACGTTCGAGCCGCATCCGCGGCGGTTCCTGCGCCCGGACAGCCCGCTGTTCCGGCTCACCGACGAAGCGACCAAGCTGCGGCTGCTCGCGGCGAGCGGGCTCGATGGCGCCCTGGTGCTCACGTTCGATAAGGCGCTCGCCTCGCTTTCCGCCGAGGATTTCATCACGCGCATCCTGGTCGGCAGGCTCGCGGTGAAGGGCGTCGCCATCGGGTTCGATTTCCATTACGGCAAGGACCGGCGCGGCTCGCCCGGCTTCCTGGCGGCCGAAGGCGCGCGGCTTGGCTTTGCGGTCGAGATCCTGCCGCCGCTCGAAGACGAGGGGCGGCCGGTCTCCTCGGGCTCGATCCGCGCCGCGCTCGCCGCCGGCCGCGTGATCGAGGCGGCGGAACTGATCGGCCATCCCTGGTTCGTGACCGGCACGATCATCCCCGGCGACCGGCGCGGCCACGGGCTCGGGTATCCCACCGCCAACCTGCGGCTCGACCCCGAGTGCGGGCTCAAGCACGGCATCTACGCGGTCCGCGCCCGGGTTCATGGCGAGGTCCGCGACGGCGTCGCGAGCTTCGGCCGCCGCCCGACGTTCGATGACGGGCCGCCGCTGCTCGAAGTGCATCTGTTCGATTTCTCCGGCGAACTCTACGGCGCGGCGATCGACGTCGCCTTTCTCGGCTGGATCCGGGCCGAGGCCAAGTTCGCGAAGATCGAGGATCTCATCGCCCGCATGGACGAGGACGCGCGGCTCGCGCGCGAGACGCTCGCCCGCACCGGCGCGACGTTTCCTCCGCTCGGCACGTTTGTGGAAGGGTGAGCGTGGAAGGCTGAGCGCCGTCATTCCGGCCGAGCGCGAAAGCGCGAGAGCCGGAACCTATGAACACCGTCTTCTCGATATTCGGCGAAATCGGGGGCCATGGGTCCCGGGTTCCTCGCAGCGCTCGGCCCCGGGACGACGGCTCAGGTCTTTTCCTTGCCGCGCCTGCCTGCTAGGAACCGCTCCATGCCAACGCTCCGGGGCTTCGTTTCGTCGATTCGGCCGATTACCGGCCCGGCTTCCGCCTGATTCTTCGGGCGGAAGACCGGGACTCGCTTTTTCGCAAACAACGCCATCGACGACGAGCCGCCATGACCCGCGATTACAGCGCGACGCTGTTCCTGCCGAAGACCGAGTTTCCCATGCGCGCCGGCCTGCCGCAGAAGGAGCCGGAGATTCTCGCGCGCTGGCTGCGGCTCGATCTCTACCGCCGGCTGCGCCAGGCCGCGAACGGCCGGGCGAAATTCATCCTCCATGACGGCCCGCCCTATGCCAACGGCAACGTTCACATCGGCACCGCGCTCAACAAGATCCTGAAAGACGTGGTGAGCCGCTCGCAGCAGATGCTCGGCTTCGATGCCAATTACGTGCCCGGCTGGGACTGCCACGGCCTGCCGATCGAATGGAAGATCGAGGAGGAATATCGCGCCAAGGGCAAGAACAAGGATGCGGTGCCGATCGTCGAGTTCCGCCGCGAGTGCCGCGCCTTCGCCGAGCACTGGATCGACGTGCAGCGCGAGGAGTTCAAGCGGCCCGGCGGAGGCGCAGATCGCCCGCGAGCTGATGAAATTCGTGGCCAATGCGACGCTCTACCGCGGCTCGAAGCCGGTGATGTGGTCGGTCGTGGAGAAGACGGCGCTCGCCGAGGCCGAGGTCGAATACGAGGATTATGTCTCGGATCAGGTCTGGGTGAAGTTTCCCGTTAAGGGCTTCCCCGTCGAAAATTTCGACCCTGGCAAACAAAAGCCGGTAATGCGGCCGATGCTGCCAGGCAATCTGTCGGTAGTTATTTGGACGACCACGCCGTGGACGCTGCCAGGAAACCGCGCAATTAGCTTCAATCCGAAGATCTCCTACGGGATCTATTTGGTGAAAGACGCGCCCGCGGAGAATTGGGCCAAGGTCGGCGACTACTTCTTGCTCGCCGATTCCCTCGCGCCCGAAGTGATGAAACAAGCGCGTGTACTTGCGTACGAGCGGAAGGCCGATATCGCTGCTGACGATTTGTCCGCGCTGGAATGTGATCATCCGCTGCACGACACGATCAGCGGATACGGCTTCAGGGTACCGCTGCTTGCTGGCGATCACGTCAGCGACGATGCCGGCACCGGCTTCGTTCATACCGCCCCGGGGCACGGCCGCGAAGATTTCGAAATCTGGAGCGCCAACGAAGCGCAGCTCAAAGCGCGCGGGATCAATACCGCGATCCCGTTCACGGTCGATGCCGACGGGCGTTTCACCTCCGACGCGCCGGGATTTGTCGGCAAGCGCGTGCTCACCGAGGCGGGCGACAAGGGCGATGCCAACGACGCGGTGATCGCGGCGCTGGTCGAAGCCGGCATGCTCGTCGCGCGCGGAAAGCTCAAGCACCAATATCCGCACTCCTGGCGCTCGAAGAAGCCGGTGATTTTTCGCAATACGCCGCAATGGTTCATCGCGATGGACCGCGACATCGCCGGGCAGGGCGACACGTTGCGCGCGCGTGCGCTTGCCGCCATCGGGGCGACGCGCTGGGTGCCGGAGCAGGGCAGGAACCGCATGACCGGCATGATCGTGAGCCGTCCCGATTGGGTGATCTCGCGCCAGCGCGCCTGGGGCGTGCCGATCACGCTGTTCGTGCGCGAAGCGCGCGACGGCTCGGTCGAGATCCTGCGCGACGACAAGGTCAACGCCCGCATCTTCGCCGCCTTCGAGCGCGAGGGGGCAGACGCCTGGTACGCGGAGGGCGCCGCCGCGCGCTTCCTCTCCCCCGAATACGATGCCAAGGACTGGACCAAGGTCGACGACATTCTCGACGTCTGGTTCGATTCCGGCTCGACCCACGCGTTCGTGCTCGAAGTCCGCGAGGATCTGAAAGTCCGGCGCCGCAAGGACGGCGGTCCCGACACCGTGCTCTATCTCGAGGGCTCCGACCAGCACCGCGGCTGGTTCCAGTCCTCGCTCTTGGAGAGCTGCGGGACGAGAGGCGTCGCGCCGTTCGACATCGTCGTCACCCACGGCTTCACGCTCGACGAAGCGGGACGCAAGATGTCGAAATCGCTGGGCAACACCGTGGCGCCGCAGGACGTCATCGCGCAGAGCGGCGCCGATATCCTGCGGCTGTGGGTCGGCTCGGTCGATTACTGGGACGACCAGCGCATCGGCCCCGAGGTCCTGAAGACCACGGTCGACACCTACCGCAAGCTGCGCAACACCGTGCGCTGGATGCTGGGCAACCTCGCGCATTTCCGCGAGGACGACCGCGTCGCGTTCGATGCGATGCCCGAGCTCGATCGGCTGATGCTGCATCGCCTGAGCGAGCTCGACGCGCTGGTGCGCGAGGCCTATGCGGCGTTCGATTACAAGCGCATCTTCTCAGGCCTCAACGCCTTCATGACCGTCGACCTCTCGGCGTTCTATTTCGACGTGCGCAAGGACGCGCTCTATTGCGACCCGATCTCGTCGACGACGCGCAAGGCCTGCCTCAACGTGATCGAGCAGCTGTTCCGCTCGACCGTGAGCTGGCTCGCGCCGATCCTGTGCTTCACGGCGGAAGAGGCCTGGCTTTGCCGCTATCCTTCGGCGGAGGGCTCGGTGCATCTGGAACTCTTCCCGAAAATGCCGGCGCAATGGCTTAACGAAGCGCTCGCGGAGAAATGGCGCAAGGTGCGGCTGGTT
>VAZU01000186.1 GCA_005884745.1 Alphaproteobacteria bacterium | reverse complement strand
CGATCCAGCATTCCCCGCACAGCTGCGGGCGAGCGACCGAAGCGTACCGAGCCGGCGCCGGCGCCGAGAAACCAACGGCGATCGATCATCCCGAGTCGCCTTCGGCGCGATCCCGAGCACCGTCCGGGCGAAGAAATAGTTCGGCGACGCATCCCGACCACGGGATGCCGGCCACGACGAATCCTGGTAAAGCGAAACTGCGCCCGGCTTTGAACGGTCCCGATCGACCGCAGGGGGCAACCTGAAGGGACCGGGACCGTCCAGCCGGGCGGACGCGGTACTGCCTGTCCCCGACGCCCAAGGGTCCGACTCGTTTATGGCGGGTCTACGGTGATTCCAAGTCAAAGCTCGGCCGCTCAACCATGCCAGTCCAGATCCAGATCGGCAGCAGCATCGTCCAGCGCATCGTCGAGCAGGAGGCGCCGTTCTTCGACGCGCTGCAATTCTTCCCGACGCTGACGAGCGAGATTCTGGCCGAGAACCGTGCCTGGCTCAGGCCGACGTTTCTCGATGCGGAAGACAGGCTCGTACTCTGCATCCAGAGCTATCTCGTGCAGACGCCGCACCACAACATCCTGATCGACACCTGCGTCGGCAACCACAAGCCGCGACCTGCCCGCGCCTTTTGGCACATGCTCAATTCCGATCGCTACGAGAAGAACCTCGCGGCTTGCGGCCTGGGCGCCGGCGACATCGACTTCGTCCTGTGCACGCATTTGCATCCCGACCATGTCGGCTGGAACACGCGGCTCGAAGACGGCCGCTGGGTGCCGACGTTCCCGAAGGCGCGCTACCTGTTCGCCGATCGCGAGCTCGACTATTGGACCATGCGCCAGCAGCAGGATCCCGAGGCGTGTCCCTGGGTCACGGATTCCGTGCTGCCGATCGTGGCGGCCAGGCGCGCCGACATCGTCAAGAGCACGCACGCGTTCGACGATCTGCTCACGCTCATCCCGACGCCCGGCCACACCATCGATCATTATTCGGTGCGCGTCGGCAAGGCGGGCGCCGACGCTTTGATCACCGGCGACATGATCCACTCGCCGCTGCAGGCCCGGTACCCGGAGCTGAGCGCGAGGCCGGACTACGACGCCAACCAGTCTGCGCGGACGCGGCGAAACCTGTTCGGCGAACTCTGCGACACCTCAACTCTGCTGTGCACGGCGCATTTCCCTTCCCCGTCCGTCGGCCGCCTGGTCCGCCGGCGCGATGCGTTCGACTTCGTTGCGATGCGAGGCTGAGACCCGCCGGACGTCGACCATCGCCCATTCCTCGATTCGGTCGGGACCGAGATCGCAGATCCGCCCCCTCCACGAACGCGAGAAAGCTCCTCCGGTCGGCAATCCACCGGATAGCGTCAGTTTATACCCAGTACTCGGACAAAGTTTATTGTCACAAGGCAAGATCAAGTAACCCTTCGCGGTGCCGAATACGATCAGCTTGCGAAATCGGCTTTCAATCCCGTCAAGAAATGGATATGTGCGGAAACCACCAAGGTTGCACGTTTGTCGGCTCGAAGCACGATCATGACCAGAACATCTCAACTCAGCCTCGCACTCACGATTTCAGTCTGCATGAGCATTTCCGCGCTCGCTTATTTTGTGCAACCCAAGCCGGTTTTCCCCGTTGCCACCGATACCGACCACTACGTTCAAGACTTGCGGGCTCGGGGTATTCAGTAGCAAGGGAGGCGCGTGCCTAAAGGGCCCCCTGGAAATGATTGAAAGCGTGTCGCCGCCGATCGTGATGCCCTGGCGTCGGCCGCATGGTTCGCCGGCGCGATGCGTTCGACTTCGTTGCAATGCGAGCCCGGCGCCACGAGACTCTTGAATGCGGCCGGACCCGGCGCTGGGCCTGTGCAATTGCGACGGCCCATTTATTCGGCATTTGCTCCAAACATAGGCGCGGTTTCGGCGACAGCTCGCTTGCCTCGAGGCGCGATGGAACGATACAGTGCGACCTCGCAGGAACTACCAGGTCAATGCGATGTCTACTTGTTGCCGATCTGCACTACTCCCTTCAACAATATGACTGGGTCACCGAGGTTGCCGGAGACTTCGATGTCGTCGTTATCGCCGGCGACCATTTGGACCTGTCGTCGATGGTCGACTTTCGGGCCCAAAGTGTCGTGGTCCGAAAGTACATTGCCAAGCTGACCGCGAAGACTCAATTGCTGGTCTGTTCGGGTAATCATGACCTCGATACGAGAGATGAAACTGGAGAGAAGGTATCGCGGTGGATTCTCGGGGCTCGGGACTGCGGCGTACCCTGCGACGGCGACTCATTCGTTTTCTCGGATACGCTATTCACGGTCTGCCCGTGGTGGGACGGGCCGACGGTTCGCGGCGCGATCGAAGCGTTGTTGGCGGCGGACGCAAAAAAGCGGCCAAGGCGCTGGATCTGGGTTCACCACGCGCCGCCGGCCAGTTCTGCCACGAGCTGGGACGGCGTCCGGCATCATGGAGATGCCGATCTGCGACGATGGATCCTCCAATACCGACCCGATTTCGTCCTCTGCGGTCACGTGCATCAGTCGCCATTCCGCCAAGGGGGATCATGGGCGGATTGCGTAGGACCAACATGGGTCTTCAATGCCGGGCATCAATTCGGACGGCCTCCCGCCCATGTCATCTTGGATTGCGAACAGCAAAGGGCGCTTTGGTTCTCGGCTGCGGGCAATCAGATCGTGCGACTCGATCGCGCTCTGCGTCGTCCCATCGAAAAGCTGATCGAGCTGCCTGGATGGCTGGCCGTCAAAGGCCCGGATCTCGATCCGAGCCCGGCCTGACTTCTTCATATTGCTGATGGACCAAGCTTTCCAGTACCTCACCGACCATTTCAAGATGATTGCTTTGGTCGGCGAACTGACGTTTCAGATCGACGAGATAGGTTGTGGCCGCGTTGAGGCGTTGCGCAAGCAGCTTGGCGATGAGAAACGCGATCTCAGGATCCGATCGGAGAAATCGCGGCGCCTCGTCAAATACATGAACCTCGACCGCTGATTGCGCCTTGACCGTCGCCGTGTGCGGAAGATCCAGCAATATGGACATTTCACCGAAGATCGATCCGGGCTCCTTGATCAGGGCGATTTGCGTGTTGCCTCGCAAGACCTCCACGTGTCCTTCGATAAGGACAAAGAGCCGGCCCGTCCGTTCTTGCTCCTCGAGCAAGATCGCTCCCGGCTCAAGCCTTTCGCGCCGAGCTGCCGCGCAATGTTCGAGAATTGAGCGCATCACCTATCCTTACGGCCTAGGCCTCCAGGCAACGTACAGCTTACCATCACGCGGCGCAGCAGCGACAGGCGTCCGGCTGGTGGGCGTGAGCGGCCCCGGCCGACAGTTTGGAGGTCGACCTCGCCGAGCGCGACCCGGACGCGCTCAGGTCGGGTAGACGTGCTCGCCAGCCGGGTCGATATTACATCCCGATGCATGAATGCCGACGCTCAAAGATTGAGCAACCTGCCGCGCAAAGAGGCGCGCGCGCCAGCGGAAGCTGGGATAAGTTCCGTCTAGGACTGAGCCCCCGCATGAGGGAATTCCCTCCATGGAGCACGCGGCATATCTGCGCTTGCGGGCAGAACGATACTTTCGCTTGGCCCGCGCCAAATCTGATCGCAGGATGGCGGACAATCTCGAGGCTCTCGGACGTGAATTTCTGGCCCGAGCCGAGACCCTTCAATCCGAGCTCGCGTCGCGGCAGCAGTCAATCTCCCGCCAAGGTGACACGCGGACGGAATAGAACCGGGCCTGCTGCCGGTTCGCTGGCGTTCACTGTCTTGGCCGTCTTATCCGCATCCCCGGCGACGCGATCCACGAGCCGCTGCAGGCTCGCGATCCGGAGCCGATGCGAGACCCGATCACGACGGCAACCAGGCCGCGGAGACGCGGCGAAACCTGTTCGGCGCCCTCTGCGACACCGCGACTCTGCTGCGCGGCGCATTTCCCCTCCCCTTCCGTCGGCCGCCTGGTCCGCCGGCACGAGGCGTTCGACTTCGTGGCGATGTGAGCCTGACATTCCGTCTCGAAATTCATGATGTCCTGGCTTCCCGTGCGCTCGCGATCGTCATCACGAGACCCTGGATGTGCTCGAATAGATCAGCTTCGCGCCAGGCATGAAACCAGCCTGGAGTGTGGTATCCTGAGCTGGGTATTCGGGTACAAGGCACCGTGATCAGTGGGCGCCGACGAGGTGATCGAGTGAGGCGGCGGGAGTTCATCACGCTTTTCGGCGGCACGGCGGCGGCATGGCCGCTTATTGCGCGCGCGGCGGCGGAGAAGGTGTATCGCATCGGGGTTCTGTTCCTCGCTTTCCGAGGCACTGCCCCAACCTGGACGGCGCTGGTGCAAGGCCTCCAAGAACTGGGTTACGTCGAAGGCCGAAACCTTATTTTCGAGAGCCGGTCCGGAGAAGGAAAATTCGAGGACCTTCCTGCACTGGCTGCCGAACTTGTGAGCATGAACGTCGATGTAATTGTGGTTTTTGGGCCCGGCCCGATTGCCGCGGCCAAGGCTGCGACTTCGAAGATCCCCATCGTCATGATTGCCGGAAGCAGTGATCCCGTCGGAGAGGGGCTTATTGCCAGCTTCGCTCGACCCGGCGGAAATATAACGGGATTGACCTACGCTGCCTCATCGGAGCGATTCGGCAAGCAGCTCGAACTGCTCAAGGAAGCGGTCGGTCAGGTTTCTCGCGTCGGCGTCCTATGGGATCTGGACATCGAACAGTTTCGACGAGCTTGGGCGCCTGCGCTGCAACAGGCGGGCGATCAACTTGGTCTCCAAATTGAAGGTCCTTTTTTGGTGCGGGGCGACCCGGACTTCGAACCCGCTTTCGCGGCGATGATCCAGCACAGCGTAGAGGCGGTTCTCGTCGCCGCAGGTGGGTCAGCCTATGCTAGCCGAGCGCGCGTCGCAGAGCTTGCCATGCACAATCGGCTGCCGATCATGGCCGCCTTTCGGGAATTCCCGCAAACTGGCAGCTTGATGAGTTATGGTCCGGATTTCTTCGAGGTCTATCACCGCGCTGCTACCTACGTGCACAAGATCCTCAAGGGCGACAAGCCAGGGGAACTACCCGTGGA
>VAZU01000185.1 GCA_005884745.1 Alphaproteobacteria bacterium | reverse complement strand
GCGAAACCGGGGCCGGCCATGGCGAGCTTCGCCACGCGCTGCACTTGGCCGAATCCTGCGGAGAGATCGTCCACTACGCCTACGGCCTCAAGCTATTGGGTGATTTTCGGGCGACCGAGGCCGAGCCGGGGGGCGCCCGCGACGCCTATGGGAGGGCGTTGGCGATCGCCGAGCCGCGCGGAGTGCGGCCGCTGGCCGCGCATTGCAAATGGGGGATCGCGCGGTGCGCCCGCCTGTCGGCGAATCCCGAGGAAGCGATCCGATGGGCGAACCTTGCTCGGGAAGACTTTGGCCGATTGGGCCTTTCCTACTGGGAGGCGCGGGTTTCCGAAGAACTTGCCGATCTCGCTTCCGAGCCCGCCATGCTCCCGGCTTGCGACGCCGCCACCGGACGAGCGGCATCCTAACTCGGGTCGAAGCGTACCAGCAGAGAACCGGGCAGGTGCAACTCCAGCTGAATGTTGCCCTTCGCGCCCGCCGCCCGGCGCAGGTTCGGCAGCATCACGATCGCCTTGAGCATCTCCCGTAATTCGGGGACGGCGAAGCCCTCGCCCCAGCAAGCATGTGGCGCCCGCGGCGGCGCGCCGGCGTCGCCGAAATGCAGATAATTCACCGTGGCGCGGCCAGGATCGAAGTGCTCCGGATCGGAGAACACCGCCGGATCGTGCATCGCCGCCTTGATCAACATGCAGACGCGGGTGCCTGGGGGAATCGGCTTCTCGCCAATCGCCGCACCTTCCTTGGCGACCCGGAACAGGATCGGCGACACGGGATCGAATCTCAAGGCCTCGCGGACCAAAGCGTCGATCATCGGATCATCGTTCTTTTCCGCGGCAGCGTGAAACTTTTCCATGACTTTGGAATCATCCAAAATTAGATTGATGACATTGGTCAACGCCTTGTTGACGGTCTCGACACCGCCGACCGCCGCTTCTGCAAGAATCAGCCGCGCGTGACGATCGTAGGCCTGCGGATCCAAGCCGAATTGCTGCGGCTGGTCGCCGAGCTCGACCAGGCAGGCAAGCAAGGTTTGATTATTGCGGGGAAGTCTTCGGCCGCCATCGATCAGCTGGCCGAGGTGCTGAAACAGTTCTGCCGCGGCATGTTCCGCGAGAGCGGCGAGTTCCGCAGCGTTGACGACGTTTACGAACACTTGCGCGAACGCCAGCCGCGTCCATGCCTGCATCGACAGCAGCGGCTTGAGATCGTCGCCGATCTCGGGCAGCCCCGCCAGCCAGGACGGCGGCAGTGCGGTGATGTCGGCGCGGCCGAATTTCGCCGCGATCCCGGTCGGCGAAACCCAGCTCGGACCGGAGACCCCGAACACGCGCGCCGCAAGCAGGATCGGAGCCACCCGGCCGATATCGCCGACGATATCCAGCGCCCCGCGCTTCGCCGCCGCTTTCAGCAGGTCCCGCATGATCGATTTGGTCGCCGAGGCGAACAACGCGCCTAGATCGGCAAATTGCGGGCGATAATGTTCGGTCAGTTTCTGCATGGCGGCGCCCAGGATTTCATGCCGCTTCACGCGCTCCGCACCGCCCTCCTGAAGACTGATCAACATTTGGCCCCAGGCAGTCATTCGCGCCACGCGTTCCGCATAGGGGTCGATTCCGAACGCGGCGTCGTCTTTCAGTATCTGCGTCACGAATGGATGCTGTGCGACGAACGCGACCGTCCGATTCGTGACGGGACCGCCGGGGAAAGCCTGGTAGGGCGCGGTTCTCGGGATCCAATTCGGCCGGTCGGGCGCGGGGGTCAACAGACGTTGCGACAGGCCCAGCAGCGTTGCCGGATCGAGCGGTTCCGGCGTCTCGAGCACCCCCACTGCATCCTCCGGAGGGTGCGCACCGGCATCTGGCTCGAGGCTTTCGCCGTTGGCCAATCCGGACAGCGCCGCAAGCCCCGGAATGAAAAAATAATCGCCACCCCGCATGGTGACGAACCGCGTGAGATTGGTCACCGGCCCCGGCCGCGAGGGCGTGACGAAGGTATCGTCGAGCTCGCCCCGGTACGCACCGAGAATGGGGTCTTGGCCGGCACCCGCTTGTCCGAGAAACTCGCCCTGGTTCATCCAATGCGCATGCAGAAACTCGAATTGCTGATCGATGCGTGAATTCAAGGCAATGAACAGCAATCCGCGTTTCTTGCCGTCGCCAGGCGAATCGTCGGGCAGCAGATCGCCGCCATAGGCGATGCCGCGGCGCAAGATGCGATGTCGCCGTACGTCGTCGCGATCGCCCGTATCGCGCGGATTGGCGCGACGGATATGTGCGGAAATGGGGCAGCGCAGTCCGCCCGGATCGTCGCGCTTGTAGCGGAAATCGTTGAGCGTGCGATTGGGATCGGCAGGCACATCCTCGTTCGGGCCCTCGGGGGACTGCACCAACGGCGTACCGTCCGGCCAGCGACCGATCATCTGAGCCGCAAGCTTGCGTGCATCTCGCCCGCTGCGACCTGCGCGCAGGAAATTGCGGAAACCGACCACATCCTGCTCGAGCTTGCGAAACACCATGTAGGTGCCGCCGTGACGGAGCCTCTCGTTGCAGGGTGCAAGCTGGATTTGTCCGTCCTCGTCCGGATAGCCGAGCAGGAACTCGCCCGGCGCCAATGGCGCCCATCGACCGTCGTGCCGGGGCGTGCCGCCGCCCGGACGCGGCGGCGGCAAAGCGATGCCATCGGGCATATCGAAGTCGATCCAGGGCTGGCTCACGCCGTCGCGGAACCCGAAATGCTCGACGCGATCGACTTCACCGGAGCCGAACCGGCGATGATTGGCCTGGCCGGTTTCGTGGTGCAGAAGGTCGATGCCGTCGCTGCTTACCAGGTTCCGGAGGACCTCGCTGGCCAGCGCTTGCGGATCGAGCTCCGGGGCCGTTCCCCGGTCGCCCTTTCGGGCTCGTCTGGAAACGTCGAACCACAGCACGCCGTGCACTTGTTTGGAGCCTAGATAACCATCCCAATGCTCGGGCGCGGCTACGCCGCTATCTCCCAGAATCGCCGCGCGATCCGCCATTCCCTGCTGAAAGGGTTCCGGGAACGTGGCCAGCGTCTTCGGATCGATCCCCAGCGTCCGCAGCCCGGAAAACGTGAACGCAATGTGGGCGTGGACGAGCGGAGCGCCCGCTCCGTTTTCTCGCGCGGGTGGTCCACTTTCCGGCTGATCGATCTCCGAAGCGATCCACTCGGCTTCATTGTAAATCCGTGCGGCGGTTCCCGCCACCATCAAAGGCTGGGAGTCCATGCCCAGGAGAGCTTGCAACAAAGTCCGGAACTGCGCCGGATTGCTGATGCGAAAGAAGCCGTAGACGGCGAACGTCGGGTCGAGGCTCCTGAGCACATGGGTCTGGATATGGGCGGGATCGGCCTTCATCAGCCGGCCCCCCGGCGATGAATTTCGCCGGTCGGCACGGGGATCCGATACATGCCCCCCGCATCGGGAAAGGCCGAAGGGAAGCAGGCGGTCTCGGCGACAAACTGGTCGAATGCCTCGGCGAGCCCATCGATGCTGCGGCCATCGCCATCGCGCGTCCGCGCGACAAAGGCGTCGAACAGATCCTTGAATGCCGCCAATTGGTGAATTCGCGGGACCGACAATCCGGGATAGGCATTGTAAAAGGCGTGTGTCGTCAGCTGGTACTTCTTGGCATAGGCCCAAAAGCCATCGAAATCCCGGCTCGCGCCCTTGGCCGGGTAGCCCTCGCAATTGCCCCAGACGTGATCGAGGTCCTCGCCGAGAAACACCGCGAAGTCGCGCAGATACGCCATCATGTCGCCGTCGAAATTGGACGTGAAGAACAGCCAGGAGGTCAGTTTTTCCATCTCCAGCTTGATTGCCGTGTCGTCCGCCAGGTTCGTTGCGCCGTAGGTGAGCCTTCCTCGGGGATCCACGTCGCCGCACAGATATTGTTGCGGCCGCAAGATCAGCCATCGCGCGAAATGGATGGTCGGGATGGTGCTGATTGCCGTCGGATAGCCGTTCGCGATGCGCTCCTGAGTCAACGTGAGCGCCTGGTGCAAACGCTGCTCGTAGGTTCGCCCCTCGCCGGGAATGAAGCCTTTCTTGATCGGGGTCAGCAGGGTCACTTCGCTGACGCCGCCGACGTTCTTCGATTCCACCCATCTGGCCACGAGATCCTCCCGGTTGCGTTCGAGCGCATGTCGGCCTGCATGCCGCCTTGCCGCATTATGGCTCATTTCCGCCAAACAGTCCGCCCTTATTCGCATCTTCAGACAGATGCCGGGCGCGCCCGCCGTGCCGCTGCACGGCGCGCCATCCGGCTACATATTCCCTGCAGCCGTCACACGTGGTCGTAATCGACGGCCA
>VAZU01000184.1 GCA_005884745.1 Alphaproteobacteria bacterium | reverse complement strand
CCGCCCGCCTCCAGCAGCAGCACTTGGTTGCGCGGATCCGCGGACAGCCGATTGGCAAGAACGCAGCCCGCGGAGCCCGCCCCGACGACGATATAGTCGTATTGGCCCTCGATCCTCGTCGCCTGCGCCATGCTCGTCCCCGTCTGGTCGACCAGCGCCAGTCTGGATTTGATCAGCGGAATTGGCAATTGCGAGGGCCGGGCGTCCCGGGTGACACTCGCGGCCGCAGTGGCTAGTCTCGCGGACGGCCGGCGCGCCGCCCGCGCCGCCAAAAACTCGGGACGGCGGTCCCAGTCCTTCTCACCTCACGCCTGTTGCACCGGCGCCTTGGCCCTGACGCAGGATTTCGCGTGCCCGTTTTGAACCCCGAAGAATGGACCGCGGTCGCGCTGTCGCTCAAAGTCGCATTGTGGGCGACGGTGCTGTCGCTGCCGGTCGGCATCTGGGTGGCCTATGTGCTCGCGCGCAGATCGTTCTGGGGCAAGGCGCTCGTCGATGGCCTCGTCCTGCTGCCGCTCGTGCTGCCTCCGGTCGTCACCGGATATTTCCTGCTGATCCTGTTCGGCCGCAAGGGCCCGCTCGGAGCCCTGCTGGCTCAGTTCGGCATCGTGCTGGCGTTCCGCTGGACCGGCGCGGTGCTGTCCTGCGGCATCATGGCGTTTCCGCTGATGGTGCGGGCGATCCGGCTGTCGTTCGAGGCCGTCGACCGGCGCCTGGAGGCTGCGGCCGCGACGCTCGGCGCCGGCCCCGCGCGCGCGTTCCTGACCGTCACCCTGCCGCTCGCCATGCCGGGGATCATCGCCGGAGGGGTGCTGGCGTTCGCGCGCGCGCTCGGCGAGTTCGGTGCCACCATCACCTTCGTGTCGAACATTCCCGGCGAGACCCAGACGATTTCCGCGGCGATCTACAGCTTCCTGCAAGTGCCGGGCGCCGACGCGGCGGCACTGCGGCTCGCCGCGGTTGCCGTGGTGATCTCGCTCGCTGCGCTGATCCTCTCCGAATGGTTGGCGCGCCGCGCGACGGCCCGCCTGCACGGGATCTGAGCATGCTGATCCTCGACGTGCAGAAGCGGTTGGGCGATTTCGGCGCTGTTCGGCCCGTCCGGATCGGGCAAGACCACGATCGTCGACATCATCGCCGGACTTGCCGCTCCCGACCAAGGCCGCCTGCTCTACCGCGGCCGGCTGCTGTTCGATTCCGACGGCGGCGTGAACCTGCCCGCCCACCGGCGCGGCTTCGGCTACGTGTTCCAGGATGGACGGCTATTCCCGCATCTCACCGTGGAGCGCAATCTCGACTACGGCCGGCGCATGCGCCGGCTCAGGCGCGACGCTGCCGAGATGCGCCGCGTCGTCAGGATGCTCGATATCGGCCACCTGCTCGAGCGGCGCCCCGGCAAGCTTTCGGGCGGCGAGCGCCAGCGCGTCGCGATCGGCCGGGCGCTGTTGATGCGGCCGCAACTGCTGCTGCTCGACGAGCCGCTGGCTTCGCTCGACGCCGCCCGCAAGGCGGAAATCATGCCCTACCTCGAGCGGCTGCGCGACGAGGGCGTGCCGATGATCTACGTCAGCCATCAGGCGGCGGATATCCGCCGCATCGCCGCCTCGGTGGTGCGGGTCGAGGCCGGCCAAGTCAAAGCGGTCGGCGGCCTGGAGCTGCTGGACAGCGCGGACGCGGATGCGGTGCGGTGAAATGAGCTTTCCGCCCGAGCGCATCATCTGCCTGACCGAAGAGACCGTGGAGACGCTCTATCTCCTCGGCGAGGACGCCCGCATCGTCGGCGTATCGGGTTACGCGGTGCGGCCGCCGCGCGTGCGCCGGGAAAAGCCGCGGGTCTCCGCGTTCATTTCCGCGGACATCGACAAGATCCTGGCGCTCGAGCCCGACCTGGTCCTGACCTTCTCCGACCTGCAGGCCGACATCGTCGCCGAGCTGATCCGGCGCGGCGTCGCGGTCCATGCATTCAATCAGCGCGACCTCGCCGGCATTTTCGCCATGATGCGCACGCTCGGCGCGCTGGTCGGCGCGGGCGAAAAGGCCGAGCGCCTGTGCGCGGATCTCCAGGCGCGGCTTTTATCCCTGCGCGCCGCGGCAGGGCGGCGCGACCGGCAGCCGCGCATCTATTTCGAGGAATGGGACGAGCCGATGATCAGCGGCATCGGCTGGGTCTCGGAGCTCGTCGCGGCCGCGGGCGGGCTCGATGTCTTTGCCGAGCGCGCCGCCAACAAGAGCGCCAAGGACCGTATCGCCGCGCCCGAAGAAGTCATTGCGGCGGCGCCCGACATCATCATCGGGTCGTGGTGCGGCAAGAAATTCGTTCCGGCCAAAGTCGCTCGCCGCCCGGGCTTTGGCGCGATCCCGGCGGTGCGGTCCGGCTTCTTGCGCGAGATCAAGTCGGCGCTGATCCTGCAGCCGGGACCGGCGGCGCTGACCGACGGGCTCGACGCGCTCGTCGCCATCGTGGAAGAATGGCGCGCGGCAGCCGGTTCTGCCCGTGCGTGAACGAACTTGCCGGTGCGCCCATCGGCCCGCTCACGAACGGCCGATCACGAACGCGACGCCGCGCCGGAGCGCGGATTTGATGCGCCCCGCCGGCGTGGCCGGCTGCTTCGCCGTCGTGTCGGGTTCGGCGAGCTGCAGCCCAACCTGCGTGAGGCGTCCCGCCACCACCTTGTGGGCGATCAAGAGCACGTCGCCGAGCCGGAGCACATCGCCGCGCCGAGGCGGGAGGCCGAGCTCGCGCGCGAAATGATCGGCCAGCGAAGTCGCGGCAAGCGCCGGATCGAGCGCGAGCCCGTAAATCTCCGCGAGCGCGCCGAGCGTCGCGTCGGCCGAGACGAAAAAATCGCCGAGCAGCCGCGGGTCGGGCGAGGACGGCGGCGGCATGTCGACGAAGAACCGGTCGAGCGCGGCCGCCTTCTCGGGCGGCGCCAGCAAGTAGACGTAATCGCCGGGACGAACCGGGCCGGCTTCCGCGGCCGTGAGCACGTGCTCGTCGCGGACGACGAGTATGGGCTTGGCCCAGAACGGCGTGATGCCGCGCCGCAGATACGGGCTGTCGGCCTCGATCAGATAGCCGACGAGTTCCTGGGCCATCTGGCCGGGCAGGTCGAGCTCGACGCGGTGTGCAACCGGATCGGGCCGCGCGAACGCAACGCCGAGCCGCCGCGCCGCCGGCGCCAGGGTCCAGCCCTGCACCAGCAGCGAAACCAGCACGACGACGAATACGACATCGAAATAGAGCTGCGCCGCCTTCATGCCGACCAGGAGCGGGATCGAGGCGAGAAAAATGCCGACGGCGCCGCGCAGGCCGACCCAGGAGACGAACAGCTTTTCGCGGCGGGAGAAACGAAACGGCGCCAAGCACAGGAACACCGCGGCCGGACGGGCGACAACCGTCAGGCCGGCGGCAATCAGCAGGGCCGGACCGGCGCTCGACGCCAGCCGGACGGGCTCGACCAAGAGGCCGAGCAGCACGAACATGACGATCTGGGCGAGCCAGGTGACCGCATCCAGGAACACCACGACCGTGCCGTGGGCGCGGGTCCGCCGGTTGCCGACGATCAGGCCGGCCAGATAGGCGGCGAGAAATCCCGAACCGTGGACCGCCGCCGCGACGCCGAATATGACCAGCGCCGCGGTCGCGACGAACGGCCCATGCAGGCCTTGCGGCAGACCGAGCCGGTTGAGCACGAGCACCATCGCCCGGCCGCCGAGGATTCCCACCACGGCGCCCAGCACTCCCTGCTCGGCCAGCATCGCGGCGGTCGCCGACCACGGGCGATCGCCGATCAGCAGAATCTCCACGACCACGATGGCGAGAAACACCGCGAACGGATCGTTCGTGGCGGATTCCACCTCGAGCACGGCCGCCACCCGCGGCCGCAGCCGCAAGCCGCCGGCATGGATGAGGAAGAACACCGCCGCGGCATCGGTCGAGCCGACCATGGCGCCGACGAGCAGGCCCTCGGTCCAGCCGACGCCCAGCCCGAACTTGGCAAGCGGCGCGGTCAGCGCCGCGGTGACGAGGACGCCGAGCGTCGCCAGCAATCCGGCCGGCGCCAGCACACTGCGAAAGGCCTGCAGCCGGGTGCGCAGGCCGCCGTCGAACAGGATCAGCGCGAGCGCGATCGAGCCCACCGTGTAGGCGAGATGCACGTCGTCGAAGCGGATTCCGCCGGGCCCGCTCTCGCCCGCCGCCATGCCGATGATCAGGAACAGGAGGAGGAGCGGCGCGCCGAAGCGCAGTGCGATCAGGCTCGAAAGGATTCCCGCCAGCACCAGCACGGCGCCGAGCAGGATCGTGATGCTGACCGCATCGAGCGAGGCCATGCCACACCCTCGCCCGGCCGCGGGCGCGACGCAAACCGGTCACGCTCGGCCGTGCGCTCCATGCGGGCTACGGACTTTCAATCCTCGTCCGGCTCGCCGATGTGATGCTGCGCATAGAGCTCGAGGCCGAGCTTGGCCGCGAGATCGAGCTGCGTCTTTAGGAAATCGATGTGGTCTTCCTCGTCGGCCATCAGCTCTTCGAACAGATCGCGCGAGACATAGTCCTTGACCGGGTGACAATAGGTTGAAGCTTCCTGATACAATTCGCGCGCCATTTTTGGCTGGAGGGACGCGCGCACTTAAGGGACTTGACGGCCGATTGCAAAAGAAAAACACAAGGCTGTAACGATTCTAATGTCCGGCGTTCCGGCGGGCGCGCGGGCCGCGATGTTCCCACGGGATTTGACTTGGGATTTGACTTGGCGTTCGCCGCGGGAACATTTTGCTCGGCCCGGTGTCCAATGGGCAGGCGTCCGTGAGCGGACCGAACCCCGGGAGGTCTCGATGGGCACAGCGCAGGACAAGCCGTCCGGTCCCGATCTCGGTGAGGGCGTTCCGCTCGGCGATGTTCCGGACGGCGGCATGCTGGGCGGCCATGTCGGCGGCGACGCGGTGCTCGTCGCCCGGCGCGGCGACAAGTTTTACGCGATCGGCGCCACCTGTACGCACTACAGCGGCCCGCTCGCGGAGGGGCTCATGGTCGGCGAGACCGTGCGCTGCCCGTGGCACCACGCCCGGTTCTGCCTGCGCACCGGGGAGGCGCTCGGCGCGCCGGCGCTCAATCCGGTGTCGTGCTGGAAGGTCGAGCAGCGCAACGGAAAACTGTTCGTGCGCGAGAAGACCGAGGGGGCTCGGGCGAAACGCGTAACTCCGGCGGCAAAGCCCGGACGCATCGTCATCGTGGGCGGCGGCGCCGCGGGATTTGCGGCCGCCGAGATGCTGCGCCGGGAAGGCTTCGCCGGAAGCCTTACCATGCTCAGCTCCGACGACGCCCCGCCCTGCGACCGGCCCAATCTGTCCAAGGATTATCTCGCCGGCAATGCGCCGGAGGACTGGATCCCGCTGCGCCCGCCGGAATTCTATCGCGACGCCAAGATCGATCTTCAGCTCACCACCGAAGTCGCCGCGATCGATCCGAAATCGCGCGAGGTCACGCTTACGGGCGGACGCAGCATCGGCTTCGACAAGCTCCTGCTCGTTACCGGGGCCGAACCGGTGCGGCTGTCGATCCCGGGCGCGGACGCTTCGCACGTGCACGTGCTGCGCTCGTTCGCGGATTCCCGCGCCATCATCGCGGCGACCACGGACGCGCGCCGCGCCGTCGTGCTCGGGGCGAGCTTCATCGGGCTCGAGGTCGCCGCCTCGCTGCGCACCCGCAAGCTCGAAGTGCACGTGGTCGCGCCGGAGCGCGTGGTGATGGAGCGGGTGCTCGGCCCGCAGTTCGGCGCGTTCGTGAAGAGCCTGCACGAGGAGCACGGCGTGGTGTTCCACCTGGAGGAGACCGCGAGCGCGATCGAGAAGAAGCGGGTGCTGCTGAAAAGCGGCAAGGCCCTTGATGCCGACCTCGTGGTCGCCGGCGTCGGGGTCAGGCCGAGGACCGAGCTCGCCGAGCGCGCCGGCCTGAAGCTCGATCGCGGGGTCGTGGTCGACGAATATTTGCAGACGAGCGCGCCCGACATTTTCGCGGCCGGCGACATCGCGCGCTGGCCCGATCCGCACAGCGGCGCGCCGATCCGGACCGAGCACTGGGTCGTGGCCGAGCGGCAGGGCCAGGCCGCGGCCAAAAACATGCTCGGCGCCAGCGAGCGCTTCGCCGACGTGCCGTTCTTCTGGAGCCAGCACTACGACGTGCCGATCAACTACA
>VAZU01000183.1:7298-7670 GCA_005884745.1 Alphaproteobacteria bacterium | reverse complement strand
TTCGAGTATCCCGTGCCGTTCTCGACCGCGATGTTGCCATGGTCAGGCTGCCCGATCACGCGCACGCTCGCCAGTCCAATCGACGAGCAATCTGGATTGATCGCGTATATGAAATCGATCGGAAGCTTGTGGTCGATTGGAACAGCTCGGGTCAATTCGACTGTCTGCACTGGATTCGAGCCGTTTTGTTTCGGCTCGGGCTTGTGCCCGGTCGTGCGCGTCTGGTCTGGTCTTATCGGAACCGTGTGGATCACATTGGCGGACGGTACCGAAGGAAGTACGTTGGCGGGCGGAGATTGTACGGAAGACCGTAAGCCCGATACTCCTTGCAAGCACTGCAGCTGATCCCCTCCCGGTCGGCAGTTCGGATTG
>VAZU01000183.1:6524-7222 GCA_005884745.1 Alphaproteobacteria bacterium | reverse complement strand
GGTTCGTCGGCTCGGGCCAGACCGATTCCGGCAACTTCGAATTTTGTGTTGTCCCCGACCGCATCGAGCGAGTGTCCGGCCAGCCGGGCCGACCGTGTATAAAAGTCATGTGAGGAGGTTGGGTATGGGAGCTCGATGCGGTGTCCGCCGATGCTGATCGAGGACGGCCGCGCGGCTGAGGCGTCGGAAGCAACAGGTTCCCGTGCAAGCACGACACGGAGTTCTTGCCTTGATGCGCAATCGAGAATCACGAAGCCGTTGAGATACGGCGGCTGCTCGTTGCCGCTCCGCAGAAAAAATCTCTTCGACATTGCAGGCCTGGGATGCTCGACGAACCGCCACGAAGTTTCGCCAAACTCCCTGCGATCTATTCCGAAGCGCACGAGTTCTTCCCGTTCAAGGAACCTCTTCGAATTGTTCGGAACGGCCACAGCCGCCGTAAACAGCGCCTGGTCGATTCCCATGTCCCGGAGATATTCCTGGATCTGGAGATAGACTAACCTCTTTGCCTTCACGGAAACGGCGCCCGGGAGCGGCCCCCTTGGCGAACCAAGCGCCACGTCATGAATACCGAGTTTTATCCCGGGCGGAATGACTCGGAGGACACCCCCGGCCAGAGCATAGACGCAGGCCGAATTGCACATGGCACTGGTCGGGTCGAATTCCGACCTGAGCACCTGTCCGGAGCGTTTCTGCGC
>VAZU01000183.1:5559-6513 GCA_005884745.1 Alphaproteobacteria bacterium | reverse complement strand
AGCCGAATGGAACAGTGCGCGCAACGCCGGCCTCCAACTTTCGATCACGGACGAGCCGACCAAGTGCAATCGAGCCGACTACTGAGCCTCCCGGTGAATGAAAATAGATTGGGGGTCGACGGGCCCCCAGCTTGATTAAGAGTCGGCGGAGGCGTTGAGCGGCGCTGAGGTCGATTTTGCCTTCCGCCGCAATCCATTCGTTGCAGCCCCGCCCACAGGCATTCGCGTCGCCACGGGCTAGATAAAACTCGATCTCGGGGATGGCCGCCACTTTGGCTTCGGGCGGCGACGCCTTGTCGCGCTCCGGCGAGGCGCCGCCGGCCCCCGCGTCCAGAACAGTCGAGACAAGCACAACGAGAAGAATTGTAAGCAGGCCAGGAATACGCATCGCAAGATGCATGCAGGTCGGACCGGAAGGAGCCATAACACGGAGGCGGCGCGAGGTGCACGCCTGTTTGCGTTGTAAAAGCGGCAAATTGCCGCAAATGGACGCCGCTCTTACTCGTTTTTACCCTCAATCGATATCGGGGTTTCGATCCGCACCGGGGTTGCGCCGCTATCGCGCACGTCGCCTCTTGGGCACTTCTCGGAAGTCGCGCCTGCTGTCGGTATGGTCCGCTTTGCCGTTACAAAATCGCCGGCAACGTGAGCCGCCGGCAGAGGTTTTTCGCGCCTCGTATGTCAGCTCACCCGCCGCCCAGCGCCTTGTGCAGCTCGGGCAGCAGCACGCGCTCGAAATTCTCGGCATTGATCGGGCCGACGAGCTTATAGGCGATGCGGCCGTCGCGGCCGACCACGAACGTCTCCGGCACGCCGTAGACGCCCCATTCGATCGCGGCGCGGCCGTTCGCGTCGGCCCCCGAGGCCGCGAACGGATTGCCGTAGCGGTTGAGAAACCGCCGGGCGTTGTCCGGGTGATCCTTGTAATCGATGCCGACGAGGCGGATGCGGGAA
>VAZU01000183.1:0-5545 GCA_005884745.1 Alphaproteobacteria bacterium | reverse complement strand
TGACCAGGCTGACCCGGCCCTGGAACTCGGCCGGATCGAGCCCGGGCAGCGGCTTGCCGTCGCGCTCGAGGCCGGCGACCGGCGGCAAGCTCGTCATCGGCGCCGGCCGCCCGATCAGGGCGGACGGAATGCGGTTGGGATCGCCCGAGCCGAGCCGGATCAGGAACAGCGCCGCGAGCGCGAGAAACACGATCAGCGGCAGCAACAGCACGAGCCTGTTGCGGCGGGGCGCTTCGGTTTTTTGCGGCATTTGCGTCATGAGGAAAATTCCTAGCGCGGCGGCTCGGACCGGCGCGTCACGCCGCGCGCTTCGAGGTCGGCGAGGAGCTTTCGCTGCACGCGATAGTCGAGCAGCACCCACAGGATCAACGCGACCACGACCGCGGTCGTGAGCGAATAGGCGGCGAGGATGAATGCCGCGTAAGGCCCGAAGTTCATGTCAGGCCCCTTGTGCCGCATGGACCTGCAGCAGGCGCAGGGTGCGCACCCGCCGGCGCAGGATCTCGTTGCGCATGGCCGAGACATAGAGCGTCGCGAACAGCAGCGTGAACGCCAGCGCCATGACCAGCAGCGGCGCGAGGATCGCAGGATGGATGGTCGAGCCGCCGACTCGGAACACGGATGCGGGTTGGTGCAGCGTGCTCCACCAATCGACCGAGAATTTGATGATCGGCAGGTTGACGGCGCCCACGAGCGTGAGCACGGCCGCGGCGCGCGCCGCCCGCGCGGGATCCTCGATGGCGCGCCAGAGCGCGATGAGGCCGAGATACATCAGGAACAGCACCAGCACCGAAGTGAGCCGCGCGTCCCATACCCAGTAGGTGCCCCACATCGGCCGGCCCCACAGCGCGCCGGTGACGAGGCACACGAACGTGAAGGCCGCGCCGATCGGCGCCGCGGTCTTGAGCGCGACGTCGGCGAGCGGGTGCCGCCACACCAAAGTCCCGAGCGCCGCGACGCTCATGATCGCCCAGCCCAGCATCCCGAGCCAGGCGCCCGGAACATGGATGAAGATGATGCGCACGGTCGCGCCCTGCTGATAATCCTCCGGCGCGACGAAGAACGCCGCGTAGAGCCCGGCCGCGAAGGCGAGCGCGGTCGCGGCCGCGAGCCAGGGCAGCAGCCGTTCGGCCAGCGCCAGGAACCGCGACGGATTGGCAAGCGCGATCCATTCCATGGGAGCCTCATATCCGAGCGCGAACAACCGGCGCAATGCGGCCGAGCGCCATGGTCCCGGGCTTTAGTCCAGGCCGTGGCGGAGCACCGCCGCCGCCGCGACCGGGCCGATGACGACGCTCGTCAGGGTGAGCGCGATGAGAATGAGGAACGGGGCCCCGAACGGCGCCGCGTTGAGGATCGCGGCATCGCCCGCCGCGATGCCGAAGATGAGCACGGGCACCGTGAGCGGCAGCACCAGGACGGGCAGCAGCAAGCCGCCGCGCTCTAACGCGACCGCGAGCGCCGCGCCGATCAATCCGATGAAGGTCAGCGCCGGCGTGCCCACCAGCAGCGTGAGCGCCACGATGCCGATGGCCGAACCATCGATGTTGAGGAAAATCCCGAAGAGCGGTGCCGCGATCACCAACGGCAGGCCGGTGGTCAACCAATGGGCCAGCGCCTTGGCGGCGACCGCGAGCTCGAGCGGCGCATGGCCCATGAGGATGAGGTCGAGCGAACCGTCGTCGTGATCGGCCGCGAGCAGCCGGTCGAGACCCAGCAAGGTGGCGAGCAGCGCGCCGATCCACAGGATCGCCGGGCCGATGCGGGCGAGCAGCTTGAGATCCGGGCCGACCCCGAACGGCACCATGGTGACGACCAGCAGGAAGAACAGCACGCCCATCAGCGCGCCGCCGCCGACCCGCACGGCGAGCCGCATGTCGCGGAGAAGCAGCGCGGCGAGCGCGGTCATGGGCGCCAGCTCGCAGGCACAGCCGCAGGCGCACCCCTCCCCCGCTTGCGGGGGAGGGGTGGGGAGGGGGCCGCGTAGTGGCGATGCGCCGAAAGACCCCCTCCCGGCTGCCGCGCAAAGCGCGCCAGCCGACCTCCCCCGCAAGCGGGAGAGGTGAAGCGAGCGAGTTGAGAGGCATGAGCAATCACGGCAGCACCGCCCCCAAGCGCAGCTCCCGGGCGGGATCGAGCCCGAGCGGAGCATGGGTTGCGGCCAGGATCAGGCCGTCCGCGGCGAGGTGCCGGCGCATCACCTCGCCGAGCAGCGCCTGCCCGTCGGCATCGAGCACGCTTGCCGGTTCGTCGAGCAGCCAGATCGGCCGCTCGACCGCCACGAGCCGCGCGATCGAGAGCCGCCGCCGCTGCCCGGCCGAGAGATAGCCGGCCGGCAGGTCGCCGACCCGCTCGAGCCCGACCACCCGGAGCGCTTCGTCCGGTCCCTCGCCGCGACCGCCCCCGAGAAAGCGGGTCCAGAACCGCAGATTTTCGCCGACGCTGAGCGAGGATTTCAGCGGATCGAGATGCCCGAGATAATGCGCCTGCTCGGCGAGGCTGCGGTCACAATTCGCGCCCGCAAGCTCGAGGCTTCCTGCCGCGGGCCGCAGCAACCCGGCGACCATGCGCAGCAGCGAGGATTTGCCCGCCCCGTTCGGGCCCAGCAGCAGCAACGCTTCGCCGGCCCCCACCGCAAAGCCGATGTTGGCGAACACGCGTTTTCCGCCCCGGACGCATTCCAGCTCGGACCCGGAAAGTCGCATCAATTCAGTACCTTACCGGCAGACTGCCGGCCGGCGTGCCGGACACGAGCAGGCCGTGCTGCGCGATCATGTCAAAAACCTGCTCCCCCATAACGCAAGAAGTTCTATAAACCGCCCAGTTGGCCGCGCATCCGGTCAGGGCGCGTGCGCTCGCCACCTCGTCTTCGCGCCACCATCCCCGGTGTGCGCCCGATCGGATGGAACCGGAATCATGAGTTCGCTCGACAGCTTTCAATCCCGCAAGACCTTGAAGGTCGGCAGCAGGACCTACGTCTATTACAGTCTTCCGGCCGCGGAGAAGCGGGGGCTCAGGGGTATTTCCCGGCTGCCGTTCTGCATGAAGGTGCTGCTGGAGAATCTGCTGCGCAACGAGGATGGCCGCTCGGTCACCAAGGACGACATCAAGGCGGTCGCGGCCTGGCTGAAAAAGCGCAGTTCCGAGCGCGAGATCGCGTTTCGTCCGGCGCGGGTGCTGATGCAGGATTTCACCGGCGTGCCGGCCGTGGTCGATCTGGCCGCCATGCGCGACGCCATGCGCCATCTCGGCGGCGATCCCAACAAGATCAATCCGCTGGTTCCGGTCGATCTCGTCATCGATCACTCGGTGATCGTCAATTTCTTCGGCTCGCCTGCGGCGTTCAAGAAGAACGTGGAGGAGGAATACAAGCAGAATCAGGAACGCTACCGATTCCTGAAATGGGCGCAGCGCTCGTTCGAGAATTTCCGGGTGGTGCCGCCGGGCACCGGCATCTGCCACCAGGTCAATCTCGAATATCTGTCGCGCACCGTCTTTACCCGCAAGCAGAAGCTGAAGATCGACGGCCGCGCCGCCACCGTCGAAGTGGCCTATCCGGACACGGTCATCGGCACCGATTCCCACACCACCATGGTCAACGGCCTGAGCGTGCTGGGCTGGGGCGTCGGCGGCATCGAGGCCGAGGCCGCCATGCTCGGCCAGCCGATGTCGATGCTGTTGCCCGAAGTGATCGGGTTCCGGGTCACCGGCAAGCTCAAGGAGGGCGTAACCGCGACCGACCTCGTGCTGACCGTGACGCAGATGCTGCGCAAGCACGGCGTGGTCGGCAAGTTCGTCGAGTTCTGCGGGCCGGGGCTCGATCATCTCTCGGTCGAGGACCGCGCCACGATCGGCAACATGTCGCCCGAATACGGCGCGACCTGCGGGTTCTTTCCGATCGACGAGGATACGCTGCGCTATCTGGAGAATACCGGCCGTCCGGCCGCAACGGTGGGTCTGGTGAAAGCCTACGCCAAGGCGCAGGGGCTGCTGCGCCAGAAGGGCACGTCGGATCCGGTGTTCACCGAGATGCTCAAGCTCGATCTCGCCACCGTCCAGCCCTCGCTCGCCGGTCCCAAGCGGCCGCAGGATCGCGTGCTCCTCAAGGAGGTGAAGGCGGGATTCGCGCAGGCCATGGACAAGGAGTTCGGCAAGGCGGGCGAATTGGGCAAGCGCGTACCGGTCGAGCGACGCGACCACGACCTCGGGCACGGCGACGTCGTCATTGCGGCGATCACCTCGTGCACCAACACGTCCAATCCGAGCGTGATGGTCGGCGCCGGGCTGTTGGCCAGGAACGCCAACGAGAAAGGGCTCAAGCCCAAGCCCTGGGTCAAGACTTCGCTCGCGCCCGGCTCGCAGGTCGTCGCCGAATATCTCGCCAAATCCGGCTTGCAGAAAGAGCTCGACCAGCTCGGCTTCAACCTGGTCGGCTTCGGCTGCACCACCTGCATCGGCAATTCGGGGCCGCTGCCGCCGGAGATCTCCAAGGCGGTCAACGATCAGGATCTCGTCGCCGCCGCCGTACTGTCCGGCAACCGCAATTTCGAGGGGCGCGTCAATGCCGACGTGCGGGCGAACTATCTCGCCTCTCCGCCGCTCGTGGTCGCCTATGGGCTCGCCGGCTCCATGCAGCTCGATCTGCTGAAATCGCCGCTCGGCAGCGATGCCAAGGGCAAGCCGGTGTTCCTCAAGGACATCTGGCCGTCGAGCCGCGAAATCACGGCGGTGATCCGGAAAATCATCAACAAGGGCATGTTCACCCGCAAATATGCCGACGTGTTCAAGGGCGATGCCAATTGGCGCCGGATCGGAATCACGGGCGGGGTCACCTACGCGTGGGATCCCAAGTCCACCTACGTGCAGAACCCGCCGTATTTTTCCGGCATGGGCCGCGGCCCGGTGCCGCTCACCGATATCGTCGACGCGCGCATTCTCGGCCTGTTCCTCGATTCGATCACGACCGACCACATCTCGCCGGCCGGATCGATCCCCACAACGTGAAGCCGCTGGATTTCAATCAGTACGGCACGCGGCGCGGCAACCACGAGATCATGATGCGCGGCACGTTCGCCAACATCCGCATCAAGAACCAGATGGTGCGCGGCGTGGAAGGCGGCGTGACGGTGCACCATCCGTCGAAACAGCAGATGCCGATCTACGACGCGGCGATGCGCTACAAGCAGGAAAAGGTGCCGCTGGTGGTCTTCGCCGGCCGAGAATACGGCACCGGCTCCTCGCGCGACTGGGCCGCCAAAGGCACGGCGCTGCTCGGCATCCGCGCGGTCATCGCCCAATCGTTCGAGCGCATTCACCGCTCGAATCTGGTCGGCATGGGGGTGCTGCCGCTGGTGTTCGAGGAGGGCTCCTCGTGGCAATCGCTCGGCATCAGGGGCGACGAGACGGTGACGATCCGGGGCATCACCGGCGAGCTCAAACCGCATCAGCGCCTGATCGCGGAAATCGTCGGGGCCGACGGCTCGCTCAAGCGCGTGCCGCTGATCGCGCGCATCGATACGCTGGAGGAGCTCGATTATTTCAAGAA
>VAZU01000182.1:5309-5656 GCA_005884745.1 Alphaproteobacteria bacterium | reverse complement strand
GTCTCAAAACAATTACCGGGAGGGTTCCATGGCGTATTGGCTGCTGAAGACCGAGCCGGAGACGTTTTCCTGGGACGATCAGGTCAAGCGCGGCGGCAAGGGCGAGCCGTGGACCGGCGTGCGGAACTACCGCGCCCGGGGGCACCTCAAGGCGATGCGGCTCGGCGACCACGCGTTTTTCTATCACACCGGGGACGAGAAGCAGGTCGTCGGCATCGTCGAGGTGATCCGTGAAGCCTATCCGGACCCGACCGACGACACCGCGGTGTTTCGCGCGGTCGACGTGAGGGCGGTGCGGCCGCTGCCCAAGCCGGTGACGCTCAAGGCCGTCAAAGCCGACCGGCGGC
>VAZU01000182.1:0-5140 GCA_005884745.1 Alphaproteobacteria bacterium | reverse complement strand
TCCGCGTCGCTTCATCCGGGCTACCAGAAATCGAGCATACTTGGATGGAGGCCAGGATGACGTTTGCCGGCATGAATTACTGGGCCGTGCCGATGGCGGCGGTCGCTGCCTGGATGCTCGGGGCGCTGTGGTACTCGGTGCTGGCAAAGCCGTGGATGGCCGCCGCCGGCGTGGCGAATGCCGGGATGCAGGACAACATGGGCTCCCCGCGGGCATTCCTGCCGTTCGTCATTGCCTTCGCGGCCGCATTGGTCATGGCGTGGGTCCTGGCGGGGATCATGGGGCACCTCGGCCAGCTCACCATCAAGAACGGGGTGATTTCCGGAGCGTTCTGCTGGCTCGGGTTCACGATTCCCGCCATGACCGCAAATTACACCTTCGGGCGGCGCCGGCCGCTCCTGCTCCTGATCGACGGCGGCTATTGGCTGGCAGCCCTGGTGGTGATGGGGGCCATCATCGGCGGGCTCGGCATCCGGTGATCCCGACCCTCCCCGCGGCCAGCCCGCAACGAAAGTCTCATCAGGGCCGCCTTGTCGGTGCTCGGCCCGGCGCGGCATAATGGCATCGAGGAAACGCCCGCGGCCGGCCTCGGCCGTTCACCGCATTCAGGGGTAGATCATGTCGCAAAAGCTTTACGAAGTCCCGGCCGAGTGGAAGCGGCGCGCCTTCATCGACGCAGCGAAATATCGCGACATGTACGCGCGCTCGATCCAGGATCCGGACGGCTTCTGGGGCGACATCGGCAAGCGCATCGATTGGTTCAAGCCCTACAGCAAGGTCAAGAACAGCTCGTTCGACCTGCATCGCGTCTCGATCAAATGGTACGAGGACGGCGTCACCAACGTGGCGCACAATTGCATCGACCGGCATCTCGCCAAGCGCGGCGACCAGGTCGCGATCCTGTGGGAAGGCGACGATCCCAAGGAGGATCGCCGGATCACCTACAAGGAGCTGCATACGCAAGTCTGCAAGTTCGCCAACGTGCTCAAGGCGCAAGGGGTCAACAAGGGCGACCGCGTCACCATCTATCTGCCGATGATCCCCGAGCTCGCGTTCGCGATGCTGGCCTGCACCCGGATCGGGGCGATTCACTCCATCGTGTTCGGCGGCTTCTCCCCGGATTCGCTCGCCGGCCGCATCAAGGACTGCAAATCGACCATCATCGTCACCGCCGACGAGGGCCTGCGCGGCGGGCGCAAGGTCCCGCTCAAGGCCAACGCCGATGCGGCGGCCGAGAAGGCCGGCGGCGTGCAGTCCATGGTGGTGGTGCGCCGTACCGGCGGAGCGGTGAACATGAAGCCGGGCCGCGACCATTATTACGACGAGCTGGCCAAGGGCGTGCCGGCGGATTGTCCCTGCGAGCCGATGAACGCCGAGGACCCGCTGTTCATTCTCTATACCTCCGGCTCGACCGGACAGCCCAAGGGCGTGCTGCATACCACCGGCGGCTATCTGGTGTTCGTCGCGTTCAGCCACGAGACCATTTTCGACTACCACGACGGCGACATCTATTGGTGCACCGCCGACATCGGCTGGGTGACCGGTCACAGCTACATCGTCTACGGCCCGCTCGCCAACGGCGCCACCACGCTGATGTTCGAGGGCGTGCCGAACTACCCGACGATCTCCCGGTTCTGGGAGGTCGTCGACAAGCACCAGGTCAACATCATCTACACCGCGCCGACCGCGATCCGGGCGCTGATGCAGGCCGGCGAGGCACCGGTGAAGAAGACCAGCCGCAAGTCGCTGCGCCTGCTCGGCACGGTGGGCGAGCCGATCAATCCCGAAGCCTGGGAATGGTACCACCGCGTCGTCGGCGAGCGCCGCTGCCCGATCGTCGACACCTGGTGGCAGACCGAGACCGGCGGCATCCTGATCACGCCGCTGCCGGGCGCGATCGCCACCAAGCCGGGATCGGCCACGCTGCCGTTCTTCGGCGTGATCCCGCAGATCGTCGACGCTTCCGGCAACGTGGTCGAGGGTGCCGCCGAGGGCAATCTGGTGATCGCCGATTCTTGGCCCGGCCTGATGCGCACGGTCTACGGCGACCACGAGCGCTTCGCCCAGACCTATTTCTCGGCCTACCCCGGCAAGTATTTCACCGGCGACGGATGCCGGCGCGACGCCGACGGCTATTACTGGATCACCGGGCGGGTCGACGACGTGATCAACGTCTCCGGACACCGGCTCGGCACCGCCGAGGTCGAAAGCGCGCTGGTGGCGCACCCGAAGGTCTCGGAGGCCGCGGTGGTCGGCTATCCGCACGACCTCAAGGGCCAGGGCATCTACGCCTATGTGACCCTGATGGCCGGCGAGCAGCCGAGCGAAGCGTTGCGCAAGGAGCTCGTCGCCTGGGTGCGCAAGGAGATCGGCCCGATCGCGTCGCCCGATCTCATCCAGTTCGCGCCGAGCCTGCCGAAGACGCGCTCGGGAAAGATCATGCGCCGGATCTTGCGAAAAATCGCCGAGGATTCCTTCCAGAATCTCGGCGACACGTCGACCCTGGCGGAGCCCGGCGTGGTCGACGACCTCGTGAACAATCGGCAGAACCGCAGGACCGCCGCCGCCGAGTAGCGTCAGGTCATCCGATGCCGGACCGGGCCGGGGCGCTCGGCGGTTGGATCCGATGGCGAGGCGCGAGCCGGCTCGCGCCGCAGGCTTGCCGCCGATCCCTCCCCGGATCGCAAAGAAATCCCGCGAGCCGCCGGCGTCGCCGGACTGGCCGGCGGCACATCGCCTCCCTGAGTGTGGCGGTCAGAGCACAGTTCCCAATTAATTGTTGCGATAACCTCGCGCCGTCTGGTCAGAGCTGGGATTTTAGTTTGAATTTACGCTGTCTGCAGGTTTCGGCTGAAGTAATTCGAGCCGGCAGTTATCATTGCAATCTTCTGCATTCGAGCCGGTGGTAACGCCGCGCCGAATGCGCGGGGCGCGGGGGCTTCCATGATTCGAAAATTCCTGGGTTCGCTCGCCGGCACCGTGGCGATCGGAGCGATGCTGTTCGCCGGGCCGGCGCCCGCACATGCCCGCGAGGTGGTCGCATTCCGGGACAACGCGGCCGCTGGCACGATCATCATCAAGACCAGCGAACGGCGGCTCTATTACGTCATGGGGGACGGCCGCGCGGTGCGCTACCCGGTCGGAGTCGGTAGGTCAGGCAAGCAATGGGCCGGCCAGACTCATATCGATGGCAAATATCTGCATCCGGCCTGGTCGCCTCCGGCCGACGTCAAGCATGACAAGCCGAACATCCCGGACGTCATTCCGGGCGGATCTCCCCGAAATCCGATGGGAGTCGCCGCGATGACCCTCAATGGCGGGCAATACGCCATCCATGGCACGAACGTGCCGTCCTCGGTCGGCGGATTCGTGTCCTATGGCTGCATCCGGATGTACAACCAGGACATCACCGATCTGTTCGGCCGGGTGAGCGTCGGCACGCCGGTCATCGTCACGCGCTAATCTAGCGGACGCGCCGGCCAGAACCCAGGCGACAGAACAGACCGCGGCCGGCGGAATTGCTATATCCGGCGTCTGTCCGCTGTCATCTTCGTCTGCCCATGGTCCCTTCCCGAACTGCCGCGCCTGAAGTGCCCGGCTTGGCGGCGCGCCGGGTCGCGATCGAAATTCTCGAAACCGTGTTGCGGCAGCACCGGCCGCTCGACGAGCAGCTCGACGGTCCCCAGGCGCATCCCGGGCTCTCCGCGCTTGCGGACCGCGACCGCGCCTTGGTGCGCAAGCTCCTCGGCACGGCGCTGCGCCGGCTCGGCAGCCTGCGGGCACTGCTGGCGGCAGCGCTCGACCGCGGGCTTCCCGCCGGCGCGCCGCGGCTCGAGGCGGTGCTGCTGGTCGGGGCCGCGCAGATTCTCTGGCTCGAGGTCCCCGACCACGCTGCGGTCGATCTGGCCGTGCGCCTGGTCCAGGCGGATCGCCGAACCGCGCGCTATGCCGGCGTGGTCAACGCCGTGCTTCGGCGCCTCGCCCGGGACGGCGCGGCGATGCTTGCCGCGCTCGATGCCGGCGCACTCGACACGCCCGAATGGCTGATGACCCGCTGGACGCGCACCTATGGTTTCGCCGCCGCGCGGGCGATTGCCGAAAGGCATGCGGTCGAGCCGCCGCTCGATTTGAGCGTGAAGGCAGATCCGCAGGGTTGGGCGGCACGCCTGCGCGGCCGCGTGCTCCCGACCGGGACCGTTCGCACCCTGGTCCAGGGGCGGATTTCCGGATTTCCCGGCTACACCGAAGGCGCCTGGTGGATCCAGGATGCCGCGGCGGCGCTGCCGGCGCGGCTCTTCGGAGAGGTGCGCGGCCGCAGTATCGCCGATCTCTGTGCCGCGCCCGGCGGCAAGACCGCGCAGCTCGCGGCGATGGGCGCTGACGTGACCGCGGTCGACCGCGCGCCGGCGCGGCTCGCCCGGTTGCGTGACAATCTGGCGAGATTGGGCCTGCGAGCCGAAACCGTCACGGCCGACGTGAGCGAGTGGCAGGGCGGAACCTTCGACGCGGTGCTGCTCGACGCGCCCTGCATGTCGACCGGAACGATCCGGCGCCACCCCGATATCCCATGGCGCAAACGGGCAACCGAGATCGAGGCGCTCGTTGACCTGCAGCGCCGTCTGCTCGACCGGGCGGCCGGCCTGCTCAAGCCCGCCGCCACGCTGGTCTACTGCACTTGCTCGCTCGAGCCGGAAGAGAACGAGGAGCAGATTGCCGCTTTGCTGGCACGCGACCCCGGCTTGCGGCGCCGTCCGATCGCGGCGGAGGAACTCGCAGGCCTGGCGGAGCTCGTGAGCCCTTTGGGCGATTTGCGCACGCTGCCCTGCCATTTGTCCGATCCGGATGCGCACTGGGCCGGCCTCGACGGCTTCTATGCCGCACGCCTCGAGCGGACCTGATGCCGGGCTGCAAAAAATGCAGATTTAGACTCCGTTAACCATGTTTTCGGCCTAAAGGCTTGGTCAGCCTCTCTTGGCGCGCAGCCTTGGGGCCGCGGGGGGCGGGCCGACACCCGGTTCGCTTACCGCTGTCGCGGTTTTAAGGGTACTGTGGGCACGGCGGGGAGCATCGGAGCTTGGTCATTTCCCGGGGGTCCATCGTCGAGCGTACGAGGCTCTCGTTGTTCGCGGCGAGCCGCACC
>VAZU01000181.1 GCA_005884745.1 Alphaproteobacteria bacterium | reverse complement strand
GACGAGCTTCGAGCGGGAATATCCGTTCGGCTGGCTCGGCATCCTCGCGGAATCGCCGCCGCCTTGCGAGGAGCTCATCTACGCCTATCACGAGCGCGGGTTCGGGCTCTACAGCATGCGCTCGCCGACGCTCTCGCGGCTCTATCTGCAATGCTCCGCCGACGAGGATCTGAAAAACTGGCCGGACGAGCGAGTGTGGCAGGAGCTGCACGCGCGGCTCGGCGGCTCGCGCAAGCTGGCGGAGGGCAAAGTGCTGCTCAAGGGCGTGACCCCGATGCGCAGCGTCGTGGTCGAGCCGATGCAATACGGCAAACTGTTCCTGGCGGGGGATTCTGCGCACATCGTGCCGCCGACCGGCGCCAAGGGCATGAATCTGGCGATCGCCGACGTAAAAGTGCTCGCGCGCGCGCTCGGCGAATATTACCGCTCCGGCCGCACCGATGCGCTCGACGCCTATTCCCAGACCTGCCTGCGCCGGGTGTGGAAGGCGCAGCGCTTTTCCTGGTGGATGACGACGATGCTGCATCAGCCGGCGGACGCCAACGCGTTCGACCGCCGCCGCCAGCTCGCCGAGCTCGACTATCTCACCGGCTCGCAGAATGCGCAGCGGGCGCTCGCCGAGAATTACACCGGCCTGCCGTTCGATTGAGCCTCGCGCCCGCGGTTGGTGAAATGCGCGTTGCCGAGCCCGGTGCCGACGGTGAGAATGCCCCATTGCGCGACGTCGCGCATGAAGCAGGCCTCGCTCAGGCCCTGCACGACGGCGTCGTTGTGCATGATGACCCGTGCATCCTCGCCATGGATTCGCGGAATCGCCCGAACCACGCGGGCCGGCAGGTTGAAGTCCGCGCTCTCCCAGTCGCCGGGCAGGTTTTGCGCGCCGCGCGCGATCGTGCCGTCCGAGCGGATGATGCCCGGGCAGGCGATGCCGATGAACGGGGCCAGCCGGAATTTTTCGGCTTGGGCCACGCCGACGAGCTCGCGCAGCATGGCGATCAGCGCCTCGACCGCCTCGTCCCGCTCCGGCGCGTCATCGGCATGGCGCCAGCGCTCCGATTTCCAAATTTCGGCCGAGCCCGGTCGGCTTCCAAGCTCGACGATTCCGGTGCGGATGTTGGTCCCGCCGATATCGGCGGCGAGGATGCTGTCGAAGCCTGAGCGCGCCCAATCCGGCGCAAGCTCGATGCTGCCGAGGAGGCCGGCCGCGTCGGGATGGTGCCGGATCGGCAGCAGCTCGACCGGTTTCCCCTCGCGCCTGAGCAGGACGGCGGTGCGCCCGACGACGAGCTCGCCGATGCGGCCTTCGCGAAACCCGCCGCCGATCACGATGCGCCGCGTGTCGCGCCACGCCGGGAGCTGCAGGAAGCGCTCGACCACCTCGGTGAGCGAATGCGAAAATTCCTCGATGGCGCCGATCAGCACGCCGGCCGCGACCGGATCGCCGTGCAGCAGGATCTTTTCCAGCTCCCGCTTCTGCTTGTAGAGCTTCTGCGTCGAAACATCGCGCAGCGGGTCGGCGTCGCCGAGTTTTTGGCGCCAGCGATCGAGGATCGCCTGGAACGCCTTCTTGTTGGCGCGGTCGCCCAAGAAGGCGCCGTCCTCGCGAAGCTCGACGTTGTAATCGTCGACGTGGACCGAGCGCAATTCGCGCGCGCCATGGGGGAGGGTTCGGGTAGGGGAGGGCGATAAATCGGTGGGCAAAGTGCACCGGTTTTGAGCAGGAATGGCGGGGCAGCTTCGGCGCCTCACCGCAAACCGGAGATGATCCGGAAGGTTCCGCCTCGATCGCCATTCCCTGGACGCGACGCATCGCGTCAGCGGCGGGCCGCAGATCCGGTCCATGCAGCACTTGGAAACGTCCCGATGGCCGTCGATTCAGCATAGGTCCCAGTTCACCAGCGCATCACTTCGTGTGCGCCCGCGCCCGGAGCCGGAAAGGAACAAAAGCGCAGTGCCGATTATTGAAAATGCAGTAGCGCGCGTGTTGCCATCACGCGACACGAGCCGAGATACGAACAACTCAGCGTGGGCAGGGGCCGCAAGAGGGAGAAAGCCATGCCCAAATTCACCCGTCGTACCGTGCTCGGGGGCACTGCCGCTGCCGCCACGACGGTCATGAGCCCAGGATCGGTCCTCGCGCCGGCTCATTCTGCTGCGCCCCCCACCGGCAGACAGGCACCCGGATTCTATCGCTACAAGCTCGGCAGCTACGAGATCACCGTCGTGACGGACGGCGCACGGTCGTTTCCGCTCCCCGACACCTTCGTGACGAACGCCAAGAAGGACGAGGTCAACGCCGCGCTGCAAGCGGCTTATCTGCCGAAGGATGCCATGACGCTGGTCTTCAACCCCATCATCGTCAACACCGGGTCGAAGCTGATCGCCATCGATACCGTCATCATCTCCCATTATCATCAGGACCATGCCGACGGTCTGGTCGCGGCGGACGGGAGCCCCGTTTTCCCGAGCGCGGAGATCATCGTTCCGGCGGTCGAGCACAAGTTCTGGATGGACGACGGCGAGATGAGCCGTGCCAGCGCGGGCCGCATGGAAGGCTTGTTCAAGAACAACCGGCGCGTCTTCAGCGGCGAGATCCTCAAGCGCACGTCGACCTATGAATGGGGCAAGGAGATCGCGCCGGGCATTACCGCGGTCGCGACCCCCGGCCATACGCCCGGCCACACCTCGTTCGTGATCGCGTCGGGATCGGAGCGGATGTTCGTGTTTTCGGATGTCACCAATCGTCCCGAGCTGTTCGTGCGCAATCCGGGTTGGCACGCCTTCTTCGACCAGATTCCGGATCAGGCGGAACAGACCCGGCGGAAGGTGCTCGACATGCTGATCGCCGACAACATGCTGGTGCAGATCTTCCACGCTCCCTTCCCCGCCCGCGGACACATGGAAAAAGACGGCCAGAGCTATCGGTTCGTCCAGGCCCCCTGGAGCCCGGCGATCTGAGGCAGGTTCGCGAGAGCGTTCCCCGGACGCGGCGCAACGCTTCCTTCGAGGCGCGCGCCGTCACCCTGAGGTGCGAGGCGCGAAGCGCCGAGCCTCGAAGGACGGCGCTCGCGCCTCAGGATGACGAGCGGTGCGCCGCAGATCCGGGGTCCAGGCAGGGTTTGGCAAGCGCGCCGGTGCTCGCGATTCAGCATGGATCCCGGTTCGGCAGCGCATCACTTCGTGTGCGCTGCGCCCGGGACACGCCGGCCCCCCCTCATACGGAATCCGCTTGAAAAATTCGGAATGGCTTTTGTGATTCCGGCCGGACCGCAAACGCTCTTTACCTCCCCTTGAAAAGGGGAGGTCGACCGCGAAGCGGTCGGGTGGGGATCGCCTGAGACCCCCTCCCGGCTCGCTGCGCGAGCCGACCTCCCCCTTGCAGGGGGAGGCGGGAGAATGCCGCGCTGTCAGTGCGAACTGATCAACCGGATCTCGTATCACACGTCCAGCAGTTCCTCGCCGGCGAATTCCGCGCGCTCCTGGATGAAGGCGAAGCGGGCCTCGGCCTTGGTGCCCATCAGGCGCTCGACCGAATCCGCGGTGTCCTCGCGGTCCTCGGTGAGCAGCACCACGCGCAGCAGCGTGCGCTTGGCCGGATCCATCGTCGTCACTCTTAGCTGGTCCGCCATCATCTCGCCCAGCCCCTTGAAGCGGCCGATCTCGACCTTGGCGTTGCCGTGGAACTCGCGCTCGATGAGCGCCGCCTTGTCGGCGTCGTCCTTCGCGTAGACGGTCTTGGCGCCGTGGGTGAGGCGGTAGAGCGGCGGCACCGCGAGATAGAGATGGCCGTTGTCGATCAGCTTCGGCATCTGCCGGTAGAAGAACGTGATCAGCAGCGAGGCGATGTGCGCGCCGTCGACGTCGGCGTCGGTCATGATGATGATTTTTCCGTAGCGCAGGTCCTCATCGCGGTAATGCACGCCGGTGCCGCAGCCGAGCGCCTGGACCAGGTCGGCGAGCTGCTGGTTCTGCGCGAGCTTGTCCTTTCCGGCCGAGGCGACGTTGAGGATTTTTCCCCGCAGCGGCAGCACCGCCTGGCTGGCGCGCGCGCGGGCCTGCTTGGCGCTGCCGCCCGCCGAATCGCCCTCGACGATGAACAGCTCGGAGCCTTCCGCCGCGGAATTGGTGCAATCGGCGAGCTTGCCGGGCAGCCGCAGCTTGCGGACCGCGGTCTTGCGGGAAATCTCCTTTTCCTGGCGGCGGCGGACGCGCTCCTCGGCGCGCTCGATCACCCATTCGAGCAGTTTGTTGGCCTGGTTGGGATTGCCGGCGAGCCAATGGTCGAACGGATCGCGGATCGCCTGCTCGACGATGCGCGCGGCGTCGGCGCTGGCGAGCCGGTCCTTGGTCTGGCCCTGGAACTCCGGATCGCGCATGAACAGCGAGAACATGGCGGCGGCGCCCGCCATCACGTCCTCGCTGGTCACCGCCGCGGCGCGCTTGCCCTGGCCCATGCGCTCGGCGTGATCGCGCAAGCCCTTGCCGAGCGCCGCGCGCAGCCCGGATTCATGGGTGCCGCCTTCCGGGGTCGGGATGGTGTTGCAATAGGAGGAAACGAAGCCGTCCGCGTCGGCGACCCAGGCGATCGCCCATTCCACCGTGCCGTGGCCGCCCTTCCGCTCGGACGCTCCGGCGAAGATGTCGGGATGCACCAGCGTGCTGCCGTGGATGCTGCTGGTAAGAAAATCGGTGAGCCCGCCGGGGAAATGGAAGGTCTCCTCGACCGGCACGCCCTCGACGCCGTGCAGCAGCGACGGCGCGCACGACCAGCGGATCTCCACGCCGCCGAACAGGTAGGCTTTCGAGCGCGCCATCTTGAAGATGCGCAGCGGCTTGAAGCGGACGTTGGCGCCGAAAATCTGCGGGTCGGGCCGGAAGCGCACACTGGTGCCGCGCCGGTTGGGTGCGCGCCCCGCGCTCGAACGCCTGCGCGTAGAGCGTCTGGCCGCGCGCGACTTCGACCTCGAGCCGCTCGGAAAGCGCGTTGACCACCGACACGCCGACCCCGTGCAGCCCGCCGGAGGTGTCGTAGACCTCGGAATCGAACTTGCCGCCCGAGTGCAGCGTGCACATGATGACTTCGAGCGCGGATTTCTTCGGGAATTTCGGGTGTGGATCGACCGGGATGCCGCGGCCGTTGTCGGTCACGGTGACGAAGCCGTCCGCCTCCATCTTCACCTCGATGAAGCTCGCATGCCCGGCAAGCGCCTCGTCCATGGCATTGTCGATCACCTCGGCGAACAGGTGATGCAGCGCCTTCTCGTCGGTGCCGCCGATGTACATGCCGGGCCGGCGCCGCACCGGCTCGAGCCCCTCCAGCACCTCGATATGCTTTGCGGTATAGCCGGCCTCGGCCGGGCTCCCCGCCTTGCCCATGGCTCTGCGGCCCGTGACGCGGCGCGGCGCGGGTTCGGGCAGATCGAACAGGTCGCGGGTCTTGGCCGGCTTTTTTGCGGTTTTTGCCATGGTTTCGCGGCGGATGGTTCAGGCGAATCAGCCGGCAACGACTATGCCACGGCCATGGCCGCAGTGTGATGAGCTGGGTCATGCGGGCCGGACCCTAGGCCCCGCTTTCCCGCCAGGGTCCGGGCGGCGGAAGCCGGATATAGTCACTCGGCTTGGAGGCTGAAGCCGTGCGCGAGCCGCGATCTCCTCCCTCCCCTTGAACGGGGAGGGATGGGGAGGGGATCGCGACCCCCTCCCGACCGCTGCGCGGTCGACCTCCCCCTTTCAGGGGGAGGTGATCCGAGCTAGCCGTCAAGCTCGCGTTC
>VAZU01000180.1 GCA_005884745.1 Alphaproteobacteria bacterium | reverse complement strand
CGCCCGTGCAGCGTCGTCACGAAGGGGGTCGGCTGACGCGAGAACAGCGAGAACGGATAATAATCCAGGTGAAAATGCAGGAAGTCGAACTCTGCGGCGCGTTGGCGCACGCGTTCGAGCATCATCATGTGCAACGCATTGGGATCGCGGATCGAGCCGTCCAGGCGCAATGCCTTCGGCCACATCGGCTCCAACGTGCCCGAAGTGCGGGAATCTCCGCTGGCAAATAGCGTCACGTCGTGGCCGAGCGCGACCAGTTCCTCGGTCAGCCAGTGAACCACGCGCTCGGTACCGCCGTAGAGCTTCGGCGGCACGGCCTCGGTCAGCGGCGCTACCTGGGCGATGTGCATGAAAATGGCCTCCTCTCGCTCGGCAACCCTTGGAGCCACTCGTTCAGGGACGAGAAGGGATGCCCCCCACGCATGTCTAAACCGGCTAACGCCGCGAAAGTTCCGGCAACCAATCCGGCGGGTGTGGCGTTGAGGCGTGGATAGCTCGACCGGAGCTGCGGGGGTTCGTGGCAACGCCGCCCCGCCGGTCCACGTCGGCGCACGTGATGGAGGCGGGGGTACCATGGAATTGCTCTGTGCTTACGCCAACCGGCCGGTGGCTTTCTTCCTGCGCTACGTCCGCTTGCGGCCAGTCTCCCATGCGCTGATCCTCGCTGCGGTACTCGCCGCGGTGATCTGCTCGGTGAGCACCCAGTACGGCGTCAAGTTCCTGGTCGACACGCTTTCGGGCAGAGGCGGCGGCGCCGAGAACATCTGGACGGCGTTCGCGCTGCTGCTCTCCCTGATCGCCGCCGACAACCTGCTGTGGCGCGTCGCCAGCTGGATCGCGAGCTTTACGTTCGTGGCGGTCACCGGCGATCTGCGCAGCGACCTGTTCCGCCACCTCACCGGACACGCGCCGAGCTATTTCACCGAGCGGCTGCCCGGAATGCTGACCAGCCGCATCACCGCGACCTCGAACGCCGTGTTCACGGTCGAGAACATGTTCGTCTGGAACGTGCTGCCTCCCTGCGTGGCAACGGCGGGCGCCATCATTTTCGTCACCACCGTGAGCTGGCAAATGGCCGCCGGGCTGACGCTGATCGCGGCAATTCTCGTGCTGGCGATGTTCCGTCTGGCCGCTGCCGGCAGGCCGCTGCACCACGATTTTGCCGACAAGGCCGCGGCGGTCGACGGCGAGATGGTGGATGTCATCGGCAACATGCCCCTGGTGTGGGCGTTCGGCGGGCTCAAGCGCGAATATCGCAGGTTCGACGGCACGGTCGGGCGCGAAATGGGCGCGCGGCGGCAGAGCCTGCTCTATCTGGAGAAGGTCCGCCTATTGCACGCGCTGATCACGGTGGTGCTGACGATCGGTCTCGTGGCCTGGGCGCTCGTGCTGTGGGAGCACGGCCGCGCCACGACCGGACAAGTGGTGCTGGTCTGCACGCTGGGCCTGTCGATCCTGCATGCCACCCGGGACCTCGCGGTGGCTCTGGTCGATGTGACCCAGCACATGGCCCGCCTTTCGGAAGCGCTCGCGACGCTGCTGGTCCCGCACGAGCTGCGCGACCACCCGCAGGCGGCGCCATTGGTCGGCAAGGGTGCCAGCGTCGCGTTCGAAAACATCGGATTCAAATACCCGGACGGCCGCAAGGTCTTCGAGAATTTCAGCCTCACGCTGCGGCGCGGCCAGCGCGTGGGCTTGGTGGGGCCCTCCGGCAGCGGCAAATCGAGCTTGTTCACGCTGCTGCAGCGGTTCTATGACGTGCAGCGCGGCCGCATCCTGATCGACGGCCAGGACATTTCCCTGGTCACCCAGGAGAGCCTGCGCGCGGCGATCGCCGTGGTGCCCCAGGATATCTCGTTGTTCCATCGCTCGCTCCTGGAGAATATCCGCTACGGCCGGCAAGACGCATCGGAGGCGGAGGTGATGGACGCGGCGATCGCGGCGCGTTGCGACACCTTCATCGAGGCGCTGCCGAACGGGTCGGCAACCATCGTCGGGGATCGCGGCGTGAAGCTCTCCGGCGGACAGCGGCAGCGGATTGCGATCGCGCGCGCCTTTTTGAAAGATGCGCCGATCCTGCTGCTCGACGAGGCAACTTCGGCGCTCGACAGCGAATCCGAGGAAGCGATCCGCGAGGCGCTGGATCGCCTGATGCGCGGCCGCACGGTCATCGCCATCGCGCATCGGCTGTCCACCTTGCGCAATTTCGAGCGAATCGTCGTGCTGATGGCGGGCAAAGTCGTTCAGGACGGCCCGCCGGAGAAGCTGATGCGCGGCGACGGCATCTATCGCGAATTGGTGAAGCGCGAGGTGTTGCGTCTGCCGCGTCAGGCTGCTTAATACCGCGGTACCGGGGCTACCCGTGAGTCGGTGACGACGCCGCGCGCGAGAACCCGGTTCGCCTGTGCGGGCGAGCGGCGGTGGTTCGGAGCGATCTTCTGCCACATCCGGGGTCGGCGGCGGCGTTGTCCGGTCGAGCGTTTTGGTTGCGGGATCTCCCGAAGCATCCCGAAGCATAGCGGCAGCCGCGGCTTGTAGTGCTCCAGCCCAATCATCGTGAAGCTTGAGGGAGAGATGCCGACCGAAAGCGCTGCCAAGGCAAGCCTATCGCTGGTCGAAGCCGTCGCCGAGGATCCGTTCTACATTCCCGCCACCGCGCTCACGTCGCGGCCGCGGCGGATCTTGAAGCATGGCGACAGCTTCATCGTGCTCGACAGCCACGGCGACATCGGCGCCACGGCGGGCGGCACCGATGGGCTGTTCCACTGCGACACCCGCTTCCTGTCGAATCTCGAGTTGCGCGTCCAAGGAATGGCGCCGCTGCTGCTGGGCTCGAGCATTCGCGACGACAATTCCGTGTTCAGCGTCGATCTGACCAATCCGGATATCTACGAAAACGATCGCATCGTGTTGGAACGGGACACCCTTCACATCGTCCGCACCACCTTTCTCTGGCATGCGACCGCTTATCAACGGCTTGCGGTGAAGAATCACGGCGACCGGCCGATCGCGATCCAGCTGGCCGTCGGCTTCGGCAACGATTTCGCCGATCTGTTCGAGGTACGCGGCACGCGGCGCCAGCGCCGCGGCAAATCCCGATCCTACACCGTCGATGCGGGCGAGGTGTTGCTGGAGTACCAGGGCCTCGACAACGAGCTTCGCAGCACCCGTGTGCTGGCGATCTTCGTGAGAATCGAGTGCAATCCTGCGGAGGTCAGCCGGAGCCCGCGGTTCTTCCGGGCAATGGTTGCGAGCCGTCGCGCGCTCAAAGCGGCGACCCGACACAGCGCGACGGTTCAAACTTCGAACGACGTTTTCAACGAGGTCCTGTGCCGGGCGATGGCCGACCTCTACATGCTGATCACCGATACGCCGCAAGGACCTTATCCGTATGCCGGCATTCCCTGGTATTCGACCACGTTCGGCCGCGACGGCCTGATCACCGCGCTGGAGATGCTGTGGCTCGACCCCGCGATCGCGCGCGGAGTGCTGCGCCGGCTCGCCGCGCATCAGGCCAAGTTCGACGACCCCGAGAACGACGCGCAGCCGGGCAAGATTCTGCACGAGATGCGCGGCGGCGAGATGGCGGCTCTGCGCGAAGTGCCGTTCGGGCTGTATTACGGCAGCGTCGATTCGACCCCGTTGTTCGTGCTGCTCGCCGGGCTGTATGCGGAGCGCACCGGAGATCTTGCGACATTACGCGAATTGTGGCCGTCGATCGAAGCCGCGCTGGCGTGGATCGACGGCCCGGGAGATCCCGACCGCGACGGCTTCGTCGAGTATTACCGCGCGACCGAGCAGGGCCTCGCCAACCAGGGCTGGAAAGATTCGTATGACGCCGTCTTCCACGCCAACGGCCGGCTGGCGGAAGGACCGATTGCGCTCGCCGAGGTCCAAGGCTACGTCTACGCGGCCAAACACCTCGCCGCCGAATGCGCGAGGCGATTGGGCAATCTCGACAAGGCCGCCGCGCTCGAAGCGCAGGCGGTGCGGCTTCGGGAAACATTCGAGGCGGCGTTCTGGCGCCCGAAGCTCGAGACCTATGCGCTGGCGCTCGATGGCGCGAAGAAGCCGTGCGACGTGCGCAGCTCGAATGCCGGACAGCTGCTGTTCACCGGCATCGTTCGGCCCGAGCGCGCCATCCAGGTGGCGGAAGGGCTGCTGCGACCGCAATTCTTCTCGGGCTGGGGCATTCGCACGGTGTCGAGCAAGGAACGTCGCTTCAACCCGATGTCCTATCACAACGGATCGATCTGGCCGCACGACAATGCGCTCATCGCGCTCGGATTCGGCCGCTATGAGCTCAAGAGCGCCGTCGCGCAGGTGTTCACCGCGATGTTCGAGGCGGCCGCCTATATGGATCTGCGGCGCTTGCCGGAACTGTTTTGCGGCTTCCAGCGGCGGCGCGGGCGCGGACCCACGCTCTATCCGGTCGCTTGCTCGCCGCAAGCGTGGGCGTGCGGGGCGCCGTTCCTGATGCTGCAGGCATCGCTGGGCCTCGAGTTCGACGTTGCTCGCAACGAGATCCGCCTGCGCAGCCCTTGCCTGCCGCCGTTCCTGGAGGAGGTCGCCGTGTCCAATCTCAGGCTCGGGGATTCCAGCGTCGATCTCACGGTCCATCGCGAACCCGACGGCAAAGTCTCGCTCCGCGTCGGCCGCAAATCCGGCAACGTCCAAATAGGGCTGGTCTGAACCCGCCTCTCACCACGCCGGTGATCTATCTCTATCTGGATCGACTCAATCGGCGACTCGGCAGGCGCCGCCGCGGCCCCGTCGCGGTCCAAGACGTCGCGGCCGAATGATCGGTTGCCGACGGTCCGCGCTCGAGCCTCGGTGGTCGCCGGTGTGCCGATCGGCATGGGCGGGTTTGGTCGATGATCGATTTGGGCTCGAAGTTGTGAACTTCCGAACGCAGTCGGTCCCGTTTCCGATTCCTGCCATGATTGCGCCAAAAATGCCGCCATAGGGTCAATTTGCAGCCATGGTGCTCGGCGGATATTCCTGCAGATTGCATGGCAGGAGGACGCAATGCTCGGCGTTCGCTTCGGTGCTGTGTGCACGATTGTACTCGGAGGCATGCTGGTCTCGTCGGCCGCTCACGCGGCTCAGGCCTGCGATCAACGTTTTCCGCGGACCTGCAAGCCGGCGGCCGCGCAAAACAGCCGTGAAGCGCCGAAGGCAACGAGCGCGCAACGCGCCGCAACGGCTATTCGCTCGCGCCGCGTGGCGCGCCATCGCCAAGGCGTGAGACACGCGCAATCGGCAAGGCCGGCTCGGCGCACGACAGAGAGCTCCGTCAGGCCGCCCATCGTGCCGCATGTGGAAGAAACTTCGCCCGCGGCGCGGCGCTTCAGCGAGTTCGTGAGTCCGCGGCTGCTCGCCGCCAATCCGGTCGAGGAATTCCACAAACCCAGAATGAACGTGTCGGAACTTTCCGGCCAAACCGCCTACCCCGTGGTCGACCGCATGGAGCGGGAACCGAGCGCCGCGGCCATCGACCCGGCGCGAGCGGCCGCGCGCGACACCTTTGACGAACTGGAGCCTGCCGAACCCGCGCGGGCCGCCAACCAACAAACGCCTGCCGTCCCCCGCGCCGAGGCCAGTGCCCAACCCTCGGCCAACCTGGTTGGCCGCGCCGACGAGCACGATTCCTCCGGGGGGTCCGTCTCCTGGGTCAGGATCGTGTTTCTGACGTGGGGCGGTCTTCTCACAGTGGGATCGGCGTTGCGGCTGTTGATCGGGTAAGAGCCGAAGACGGCAACGACTGCCCGACTGCCGGCTGACCGCTGCATCTTCCCGGCACAAGCCGATCGCCTGCCAGTCTGCCTGCAATCCGGCGCCAAGTCGGCTTTGGCCGCGAACGCATGGCGTGTGTCCACGGCATGCAAACGCGATGCCGGAATCGGCCCTCACGACTTCAAATCTGTGTTCCGGAGCGGATCGGCCCGATAGATGAGCTCGGCACCCCGAGGCGAACAGGCATTTGCTGCTGTTGTCGGTTTGTCGAACCTGTCGGCGGGCCGCGCGGCGGCTGCGTGCACGCATCCCTCCTCGATCCTCTCGCCTCCGGCAATGCGGAGCAACAAAGGCTCGTTCTATCGCCTCGCTCGGGAACTCATCAAAGCTTGCACTTGCGTAAGGCAAATTCCCGGGACATGATGCTCGTCTTGTTTGACAGCCGTAAACGGTGATAAGATCAAATTCGCGTTTCAACTCAGATCGGAGATTCCAGTGGCCAAGAAGCGAGCAAAGCGGCGAGGATGGACCAGCAAAGACGTTCGCGAGCTGAAGTCGCAGGCGCGCGCACGGACGCCCGCCCGCGAGATCGGGCGAAAGCTCGGCCGGACCGAGGGAGCCGTACGGCAAAAGGCCTATGCGGAAGGCGTGTCCTTCAATTCCAGGACCCGCGCCCGCCGCAAGCGCAGAAAGTGACGGCGAGCAACAAATCCGGCGCGGATGCCGGGCTTGTTTGTTTGGCAGCTGCCGGCCGTTTGCAAGACGCATTGCACCCGTGACGCGCGGTGAAGGCGGCGCGGTGCGCGGCCTTCCAGCCTCTTCGATCCGGGAATCGCAGCGCTCGGCTGCGAAGCAAGGGTGGTCGTGACGGCGGGCGCGAGAGCCGCGCGGCGGCGCGCCGCCGGAAAATATTTCGGAATGAGCAGGCAAAGATCGCGCTCGAACCGATCGCCTGCGGAGCTTTGCGCGGATGGGCGAGGATATTCCCTTCGACAGAAGCTTTGATCTACCGGCGGGCCGGATCGAGGAGATCATGCCGGGCCTGCGTCGGCTGCTGGCCGACAACCCGAGCCCGTTCACCTTTAAAGGCACCGTGAGCTACATCGTCGGGCGCGGCCGCGTCGCGATCCTCGATCCGGGGCCCGAAGACGAGCAGCACATATCGCGGCTGCTCGACGCCGTGCGCGGCGAGACGGTCACGCATGTGGTCGTCACCCACACGCATCGCGACCATTCCCCGGCCGCGGCCCGAATCAAGGCGGCGACCGGCGCCATCCTCGTGGCCGAAGGGCCGCATCGCGCCGCGCGCCCGTTGCATCTCGGCGAAAATCACCGGCTCGAGGCCAGCGCCGATCTCGCGTTCCGGCCCGACCTCGCCATTCCCGACGGAGAAAGCGTCACCGGCGCCGGATGGACGTTAGAGGCCGTCGCGACCCCGGGCCACACCGCCAACCACATGGCATATGCCTACAGGGAAGCCGGCATCTTGTTCTCCGGCGATCACGTGATGGCATGGTCGACGCCGGTGGTAGCGCCTCCGGACGGCGCGATGGGCGACTACATGGCGTCGTTGAACAGGCTGTCCGAGCGCCCGGAGACCACATACTTTCCCGGGCATGGCGGCGCCGTCCGCGATGCCCGGCGTTTCGTTCAGTTTTACATCCGACACCGGCAGGCCCGCGAAGCTTCGATTCTGCACCGGCTCGCCAAAGGCGCGGCCGACATCCCGACCATCGTGCGCGCGATCTATATCGGACTTGATCCGCGCCTCGTCGGCGCGGCCGGGCTCTCGGTGCTGGCGCATCTCGAGGATCTGGTTACGCGCAGGCTCGTCGCGACCGAGGGCGAGCCCTCGATCCGAGGCGTCTATCGCCTGGTCGGGCCCTGAGGTTTCTTCGGCGCCGGTGCTTTGGCCGGAACGGCCTTTTTCCGCTTCTCCTCCTCGCTTCCGGCAGCGTCATCGATGTCTTCGATGAGCGCGCGAACCCGGGAGGCGTTGGCGCCGAGATCGCTGCGGCCATAGCGCGAAGCCGAGCGGACGTCGACGCGCGCCCCCTCCTGGGCTGGGCGGACGCGGACGACGACGTCGTCACGAAAACCCATGATCGGCGTGCGCGCCACCGCCTCGATCAGGCCGTCCCGACGTCCGGGCTGCGGCGGGCGGGCGTCGACGATGCGCCATTTGCGCCTGGTGATCACCGCGAGCGCGCTATCGTACGCTTCCTGCAGGGTCACGTTGAGCAGCAGCGGCTCGATATCCGGATAG
>VAZU01000179.1 GCA_005884745.1 Alphaproteobacteria bacterium | reverse complement strand
TTCGCTGAGATGACGGGAGGCGAGAAAATCGGCCGCCGATGGAAAAGCCTCGACGGTATAGCCCAACGATCTCATGAGCCTTCCCATGGACTCGCGAAAGAACCGATCATCTTCAACGACCGAAACCAATAGCTTCTTCATCATGCCGCCTCTGGCAGTTCGCTCGAACCCGCCGTGCGGGCGGCCCAACAATGCCGTCGCTCCGTACATGATTTGTGCGAACAATGCCACGGGTGCAATGCCGGCGCCCCGTAAACTTTAGCTTATCTCGGCGCGAGAATTGCGCAGGCTGGGTACCAAAGGAGGCCGCCGAGCTGCGTCAGTGGCGCCCGTAAACTTCCGTCTACGCCGCGCGTGTCCTCTGGAGAGGAATGGGGCTGTTCAGGTCCAGGGATTGGGACTAAATTGCACGCCCGAGCCCAAACCTGCGAACCGGGACAAAGGCCCATTTCCGTGATCCTTTAATCTGGGTAGCTGCGATGCCTGACGCAAAGTCCGCGGTCCTGGTCATCGACGACGATCCGGACCTCCGAGCCTCGGTCGGGCGTCTGTTGCGATCGGTCGGCATCGATGTTCAGCTATTTGCGTCCATTCCCGACTTTCTCAAGTCCGATCTGCCCAATGGCCCCAGCTGCCTGGTACTCGACGTGAGATTGCCGGGGAAGGGCGGCCTCGATTTCCAGCGTGAGCTCGCCGCGGCGAACAGGGAACTCCCGATCATCTTCATCACGGGGCATGGCGACATCCCGATGTCGGTGCAAGCGATGAAGGGCGGCGCCATTGAGTTCCTTACCAAGCCGTTCCGCGATCAGGACCTCCTCGACGCCATTCAGCTCGGCTTATCTCGCGATCGTGCACGGCGGGAAAATGATAAGGACTTGGCCGACCTCAGGGGGCGCTTCGCCTCGCTAAGCCCCAGGGAGCGCGAGATCGTGATTCAGGTCGCGCGCGGCCGCCTCAGCAAACAGATCGCCCACGATATCGGCATCGCCGAAGCGACGGTGAAGGTGCATCGCAGCAGGGCGATGCAGAAGATGAAGGCCGGTTCGCTTCCCGAGCTCGGCCGGATGGCCGACAAACTCAAGCTGATGCCAGATAAGCCGCAACGCTCTTGAGCTGTACGCTTTGCGCGACGCGCTGTTCGTGCGGTCGCGCGCTCCTGTCATTGTACCCGCCATCCACGGCCCGGTGGAAGCCGTCACGCGCCGCGGCCTGTAAATTTAGGTTTAGCTAACGCAACCGCGTCGGTCATTGCGCGCGACCCGCGTGCAATAGATCGCGCCATCGCAACGCGCCAAATTGCGCCTCACGAGGATCTTGTCTGGGAATAGCTCTCCCAATTTGCGCGAGGCTACCATGACCCCATCAGCATTAACGACGGCTTCCCGACATTCGCTCTTAACCGCCGCGCCCGCCCTGGCGCGATTTCACCCCGAACCGGGGGTTGACGCGAGACGCGACCTTCAAAGTTCGGATACGGATCAACCATTATTCGGGAAAGGGACCAACCCTGCCGTCCCGGCACCGGGCGAAATTGCATTCGGGTCGTTCCGCTTGATCCCGGCACAGTTTCTTCTGCTCGAAGGCGACAAGCCGGTGCGCCTTGGGAGTCGCGCTCTGGAAATCCTGATTGTGTTGCTTGAACGACCAGGTGAGCTGGTCAGTAAGCAAGAATTGATGGCTCGCGTTTGGCCTAATATTTTTGTCGAGCCTGCCAACCTTACGGTCCATATTTCCGCGTTGCGTCGCACGCTGCGCGATGGGCGCGATGGCAACCGGTTCATTGTAAATGTCCCCGGGCGCGGCTACAGCTTCGTCGCCTCAGTCGAGGTGTCGGACACGAGAACTGAACGCGAACGGCCTTCGCAACCCCGCTTGTCCCCCGGGTCAAGCCGGCCGCCCTACGGTGCCACCACGATCGCCGGCGGTAGTGCCGCGCGCCTGCCAACTGCAAACGAGCTGCCGGGCGCCCGCTACCAGGGCCGCAACTTCGATTCGAAGGACGGTAGCTTGTACTGATACCACCCAGCACTGAAGATGATCTGAAACGGAGAGGATGCCATGACCCGATCGCGTTATGAGTTAGCGCTAAGCGCAACCGTCATCGAAGCGGCGCGAACCGCAGTTGGGGAGCAATTGCCGCGCTACCTTCCTGTTATGCAGGAGCCGCCCCCCGAAATCAGGGCACTGATTGCCCGACTCGTTGCGCTCGACAGCGTGACGCAGCGCGCCGCCGAGCGCCGCGTCGTCGCGTCCTTACCGCTCCAACCACCGCTGCACCGAGAAACGCCTGCGCGTAGCTGATGGAGTCCCCGGATGAGAAACCCGACCAAATCGAGAGACGTTACGATCCAGTTGGAGGCAAGTCTCATTGCCGCCTCTCGCTGGATCGGCCGTGAGGTTGCTCGAATGGTGACCGCCCAGCTCTTGCGCCGCCTCGCGGCTTACGAGAGGAGCCAGCGCTACTCTTAGGTCAAGTTCCCACAACATGTATTTTCCTGATCCCCCATTTGGGGATCGCTCCGGGAGCACGCTCCGTGCCAATTAGGTCGGCAGGGAGCTAGAAATCGGGACCCGTTAGGAGACTACAGTGTCGAGCAAACCCGCACTTTCAATCGTCGATCGCGATCGATCGGTCCGCGAGGATAGCGCGCCTCGCGCGCCGTTGACGCTCGCCACCAGGCAGAATTCGGCGGCAACCTCGATCTGTTTTGGCGCGTTCTGTCTATGGCCCATGCGGCGCCTACTTCTGCAAGACAACCAACCGGTTCGTATCGGCAGCCGGGCTCTCGACATCCTCATTGCGTTGCTGGAACGGCCGGGCGACCTGGTCACGAAAGACGAGCTCATGGCCCGCGTGTGGCCGAACACTTTCGTCGAGCCGGCCAATTTGACGGTCCATATCGCCGCTCTACGCCGCGCCCTCGGCGACGGCCGCGACGGCAATCGTTTCCTGATCAACATCCCCGGGCGAGGTTATCGCTTCGTCGCTCCCGTGACGTTGTCCGAGCACTCCAAGCCTTCGCTTCGGGCAATATCTGCGACCGGAGAGGGCCACAATCTGCCCGCCAAGGTGACCCGTCTGATCGGGCGCCAAGACATCGTGGGGCGCCTGTCCTCGCAGATAGCTCGCGATCGCTTCCTAACCGTGGTCGGACCTGGCGGAATCGGCAAGACCGCCGTCGTCCTTACGGTCGCCGAGAAGATGGCCGCGAGCTACCGGCACGGCACATGGTGGATCGACCTGGCAACGGGTGAAAATCGGCAGCACGTCGCCGGCGCTGTCGCGTCGGTTCTGGAGCTTGAGTTAGATCGGGAAGAGTCCCCGGCAAGCCTGGTCACGGCGCTGCGGGACAAAGAAATGCTGCTTGTGCTCGACACTTGCGAGCACGTCGTCGCGGCGGTGGCCAGCCTGGTGGCCGCGGTCCTGCGCGAGGCGCCGGGCGTTCACGTCCTCGCGACCAGCCGCGAGCCGCTGCACAGCGAAGGCGAGCAGCTGTGCCGGCTCGCCGGGCTGGAGAGCCCGCCGGCGGATTGCGCGAGCGCCGAGCAGGCGCTGCGCTTTCCCGCGGTAGAGCTGCTCGTCGAGCGCGCGGCGGCCACGATCGGGGACTTCACCCTCAGTGACGCGGACGCGACGGCCGTATCCGACATCTGCCGCACACTCGACGGCATTCCGCTTGCGATCGAGCTCGTCGCGCGCCGTGTCGGCTCCCTTGGCATCGCCGAGCTTGCGGCCGCGCTGGAAGCGCCTCAGCTCCTGCTCACCAGCGGCTATCGAACCGGTCCGGCGCGGCAGCACACGATGCGCGCCAGCCTCGACTGGAGCCATGACCTGCTCACAGACAAGCAGCAAGTCGTGTTGCGCCGCCTCTCCACCTTCTCCGGTGAGTTTACCCTGCATGACGCCGTCACCGTCGTTTCCGATCGAGACCAATCGGACTGTGATATCATCGATGAAGTCTCAGAACTGGTGGCAAAGTCTTTCATCGCCTCGGACATGAGGGAGGCGCAGCCGCGATTCCGGCTAACCCATATCACGCGAGCTTACGCGCTGGAGAAACTCAGGGAAAGCGGAGAGTTCGATGCGACCGCTCGGCGCCTGGCGGACTATTTGAAGGCCCCGGTAAGGCGCCCTGCAACCGCGCGGAAATTGCTGCGACCGCCTCATCATAAAACGGTTCCAAGAGGCGCCGTCGCATCGTCAACCTACAACGGGTGGAAAGCGGAGACCTGATTGTCTCCCGCTACATCGTTAGAAAAGCAATGGAGCACGACTGCGCACGAGCGAGAACAAGCCCAGCGACGGCTCGTTCCGCTTTGCGATCGCGGCCAGCTTACATTTCATATCGAAGTGCGGGAGCGTCGCTCAAAACCCATCGCGTGCCGGTGAACCTTGACATTCCGCAGCCCGAGGTTCACCTCGTCGACGAGGACGACCCGCACGTCAACCTGCTCGGCGCCAAGAGACTCGGCGAGATTGATCAGATGGCGCAGTCCATCGGCAACTATGAGCCTCCGCCGAGGTGACTTCCTTCACCTCCAAGTTCGACGCCGTGCTCGCCCACGAGGCGCAGTTCATTGCCAGGAGCAGGTCGGCTATGACCTCTTCGGGGGCAAGGCGAAATGCAACGACTGCCACCGCCACGGCGGACCCGGCAAGGATCCGCTGTTCACCGATTTCACCGCCAGCAATATCGGCATCCCCGCCAATCCGCGGCTCCCTTACTACGCCGAAGATCGGCCGGACGCGCTGGGCTATGTCGCCAATCCAGCCGGGCGCTTGTTTGTCGACGGCGGCGTCGGCAGCTTCCTCGCCAAAGGTCATCCGCTCAGCCAGCCCTCGGCGGTGGATGCCCGCTGGCCGCCCGTTGGCACCCTCACCATTGCAATTCTATGCTGCCGCCGCGCTGCGGCTCATGTCGGGCAGCGGCCGACGCGAGCGATCGCCCATGACCGAGTTCTATCCCATGGTTCTGGCAGCAGTGTCCAAGCTCGACCCGAACACGGAAGAGGCGCGCCGGGCGCTCTATCAGCGGGCGCGAGCGGCCTTGGCGGACCGGCTTCGCGACCTCGAACCGCCGCTCTCGGAGCAGCGCATCATGGAGGACGGGCGGAGGCGGATTGGGCCCGGGGCCTGGTCGAGCACGAGCTGCTGTCGAAATTGGCGGACGCGATCGAGCACGACGTCCTGCTTGCCGATCCGCCACAGCGGACCGGCCAAACCTGGATCCATCTGTCCGGAACCCTCCGGCAAGCTCGCTCGGGCGCCCGGTTCGAGCCGACGGAAGACGGCACGTTCGGTTTCGCCACGACCGGAACCGAGGCGGATCGCGCTACGGCCGCCGACCCTCTGGCGCGGAGCATTCGGTCGGAGCTCGAATACAAGGCGCGCGATCTCGTCGGCCGCGCCTCGCAAATCTCCGATCGGGCATTGTGGAGCAGTTTGATTGATCCTCTGCGCATGTTCGTAGAGCACATCGGCGGCTCCGAGGCGGAAGTCGCCGCCAGGATCGGAACACTGTGGGCGCTTTACGTGGCGCTGGGAGCCCATATCGATTCACAGGAAGATGCCGAGTCACGCGAAATCTTCGTGCCGCCGGAAGCCGATGTGCTGCGCGCGGTGCGCGACCTTGTTGCCGCCAGCGGGCCGTGGATTCGCATGTTCCCGACCGGCCGCGCCTTCGACGATCCGGGGCGCTCCCTGCCATCCGCGATCATCGATGCCGCCACGACATTCCTGCGCGGCGCCGCGCAAGCAAGGCTGCTACGCGATGACGCGGCTGCGGTCGTTCGAGCCGTCCTCGAGGACGCCGATCACCCCGGACCCTTCGCCGAAAAAGGCCGCAATTGGGCCATTCTGACCGCCAGCAATCTCGGCATGTCGATGCTGCTCGTATTGGGTGCGACGGCCAGAGCCTATGAAAATGCCACGGGGGCTGTCGAGCCGCTCGAAATCGCCCGACGGATCGAACGGATCGT
>VAZU01000178.1:2145-12155 GCA_005884745.1 Alphaproteobacteria bacterium | reverse complement strand
GCGCCAGCGAGCGCATCCGTTGCCGGGCCGCGTACGACGTGGGCAGCGGCGGCCGGGCGGTGCAGCTGAGCATCCGCTGCGCCAGCGACAGCTACAATTTCGATCTCGCCGGCAGCGTGGTCTCCCAGGGCGGCGCGATCACCGGCACCTGGAGCGAATCCAGCCGGGGCGTCAACGGCACGGTCTCCGGCCGCGCCAGCGGCAACCAGATCCAGGCCTATGCCCAGGGGTCCGGTTTCTCGGCCGGCCTGAGCCTGGCCACCCACGGTAACCGCCAATCGGTCGTGATCCGGCCTACGGGAGCCGACGTCACCTCGGTCTCGATCGCGCTCGCCCGCCGCTGAGGCTTCCGGCGCTCTGTTTCGGGCGCTTCCCGGTCATTCCGCGGCCTTCGGCAGGGCCGACCGCGCCTTCGCCCGCCGGCTCAAACGCAACAGGAACATGGCGGTCGGCCGCAGAATCAGCAGGTCGGCGACGAGCGCGGTGATCATCGCGAACGCGCTGAGCCAGCCGAACAGCCGCAGCGACGGCAGGTCGGAAAACACCGTCACGGCCAAGCCGCAGGCGAGCACCACGGAGGTCAAGATCAAGGCCGGGCCGACCAGCACGGTCGCCCGCTCGATGCCGATCGCCGGATCTTCGTCGGGGTGATCCTCGAGCCGCAACCGGTTGAGGAAATGGATGGTCGCGCTCAAGCCGAGGCCGAACGACACCGTGAGCGCCACGATGCTGGCGAACTGCAGGCCCTGGCCCGTCGCCCACAGCAGGGTCCCGGAAACCAGAATCGGAAACACCCCCGGCAGGATGCTCACCAGCATGGTCACGGGCGAGCGGAAGGCGAGCCCGATGAAGGCGGCGACGAAGACGATCTCGACCGTCAGGCCGCGGTTGAGCTTGCCGATCATGTTGGCGCTGTTGCGCGCGGCGATCGCCGAGAGGCCGGTGACCGCGATGCTGTAGCCCGGGTGCTCGGCGCGCACCTTGTCCAATGCCCGGTCGAGTGCGTCGACCACGGGCAGCAGCCGGCTCGCGTCGACGTCGGGCACGCGGCCGGAGACCACGACGGCGTCCTGCTCGGCGGCAATGAACCGGCGCACGAGATGCGCCGGCAGGATGTCGACGTATTGCTTGAGCGTGGCCACGTCCGACCTGCCGGCCCGTTCGGCGAGCCAGCGGCGCAGCGTCTCCAGCGAGAGCACGTTGCCGACGCCGGCCTGCTTCTCCACGATCGCATGCACGGCCGCGATGGTCGCCAGCGTCGCCGGGTCGTAAAGCGATTTGCCCTTGGGGAACTCGATCAGCACGTCGACCGGATTGGCGCCGGTGAGCTTGGCGTCGATCCGGCTGCTCGCCGCCACGGCTTGCTGCTTGTCCGGGACCTGATCGGCGAGCCGGTATCGCGGCTCGAGGTTCGCATAGACGTAACCCAGGGCGCCGACGATCGACAGGCTGATCAGGCTGTAGAGCCCCGGGCGGCTCACCATCCGGGCGGCGATCCAGGCGCAGAAGCTGCGCAGCAGGTCGAGGCCGAAGTCCGATGCCCTGACCTTGGCGACGAATTTCGCCTCGTTGCGCAGCAGCAGAACGCCGAGCACCGGCACCAGGGTCAGCACCGCGATCAGCGCGATCATCGTCGCGATGAGGCCGGCTTCCCCGAAGGTGCGGATCAGGTCGGAATTGGAGAACAGCAGCGCGATGAAGGAAAGCCCCGCCGTGGCGTGGGTCAGCACGCATGCCGGCCCGATGATCAGGATGGCGTTGCGCATCGCCTCGAAGCGGTCTTCGCCGAAGCTCAGCATGCGCACCCGCGCCCCGTAGGTCAGCTGCATGCTGTCCGAGAAGCTGATCACCATGATGAGCGGCGTCATCACGTTCAGGAACATGTTCAGGCGGAAGCCGAGCCAGCCGAGCGTGCCCAGCGCCAGCAGGATGGCGAGCAGCGGCGGAGCCGCCGCGATGATCATGAACGACACGCGGCGGAAGAACAGGATGGCGATCGTGCAGCCCGCGACGAATCCGACCGTGTTGTAGACCAGCCGGTCGCGCTCGACCGCGTTGCGGATCTCGAGCTGCATCACCGGGACGCCGGAGAGCTCGCCTCTGAGGTCGGAACCGGCGAGGTCTTCGGCGATGGTCTTGCGGATCTCGCCGATCAGGGTCCGCAACTCATTGCCCCCGACGATGCCGGGATCGAGCGCGAGCACGACGAGCGCCAGCTCGCCGTCCTCCGACAACAGCCTGCCGCGGATGATCTCGTTCGACCGCACGCGCTCGATCAGCGCATCGTATTCGGCGCCCTGCGGCAATTCCTCGGGGAACAGCGCGGCGGGCAGCCGCCCCTTCTCCGGCGGCTGGCGCGCCGAGAACAGCGAGACCAGGCCGCGCACCCCGTCGATCAGCTGCAGGTCGGTGACGAGGTCGCGCAGCTTTTCGAGCGAGTCGCGCTCGAGCAGATCCTTGCCCTCGACGACGAGCAGCACGTCGAACTCGCTCGACGGAAACCGCCGCGATACTTCCTCGTACTGCTTGAACTCGGGAGTTTCCGAGCGGAACAGCTGGCTCAGCGAATCGTCGACCTTGATGCGCGCGACCCCGAACGCCGCGCCGACCGAGAGCGCGAGGACCAGGATCGCGGCGGGCACCGGGAACCGCAGCGCGACCAGCCCGATCCGCTCGATCCCCCACGCGAGCCGGTGCAGCGCGCGCGGGCGCGATGACGGCGCCCCCTCGGGCCTTGCCGGACCGGACTGTCCGCTAGCCAACGCTTCATAGGTCAATGCGGCGATTCTCGCCACCTCGCCGCGAAACTCCGGTGGGGATGCAGCATCGGGAAACACGGCTCCAGTCCGCGGCGCACGTCGCGAGCGCCATCCGCCGGCAAAGGGCGGGACAATTTCGCGCCGACCGCCCCTCCAAGGCCGGACATGGTTCCCCTAGAGTCGCGCTCGGGAATCGCCGGCGCGATCCCGCCCGGCACGCCATTGGAGAACACCCATGAACCCGATTACGATGTTCCTGACCCTCGTCGCCGTGCTGATCGGCCTGTTGCTGCTTGCGGCCGGGCTGCCGGTTGCGGCCGCGGGGTGCTTCGTGCTTGCGGTCATCATTTTCGCGTCGCTCAAGATGGCGAACGCGTGGGAGCGCTTCGTCATCCTGCGCGCCGGCAGGCTGCAAGGGGTGAAGGGGCCGGGATTGTTCTGGATCGTCCCCATCCTCGACAGCATCACGGCGATCATCGACCAGCGCATCCAGACCACCGCATTCAGCGCCGAGCAGGCGCTCACGCGGGACACCGTCCCGGTCAACGACGAGGCGGGGGTGTTCTGGCACGTGCACGATGCCCAGAAGGCGGCGCTCAACATCACCAACTATCGCGAGGCGGTCGACCGCGTCTCGCAGACTTCGCTGCGCGAGATGATCGGCGCCTCGATGCTCGCCGCGCTGTTGTCCGAGCGCCAGGCGGCCGACGAGTTCCTGCGCGCGGAGATCGCGCGCAAGACCGCCGATTGGGGCGTCTCGATCAATTCCGTGGAGATCCGCGATGTGACCATCCCGGAAGCGCTGCAGGACGCGATGTCGCGCCAGGCCCAGGCCGAGCGCGAGAAGCAGGCCCGCGTGATCCTCGGCTCGGCCGAGGCCGAGATCGCCGGCAAGTTCGTCGAGGCGGCGCGAATCTATGCGGAGAATCCGGCGGCCCTGCAGTTGCGCGCCATGAACATCATCTACGAAACGACGAAGGAGCGCGGCACCACGATTTTGATCCCGAGCTCGATGGTCGACAGCATGAACCCCGGCTTGGCGTTTGCCGGGCGCGCGGCCCCGAGTGCCGCGGGCGGGTGAGGGGAGCGCGATCCGGCTAGCGGCGGGCGAGCGGAACCGTCGCGGCTTGCCCCTTTCCACCGGGAGGCCGCGACCGCATGGGTGTTGTCGGCCGGCACGATCTTGCCTATGTCAGGACCGAGCAAGCTTCTTGGGTCGGGAGATGCCGGACACAGCCCCCTTGCGCCTGCGGCCCGTGCCGCGTCCGATGATCGCGGCAGGCGCGGCGTGCGCGGCGCTGCTGGCGGCTGCGCTCGGGCTGTGGGCCTATTATGGCAGCGCGGTTTTCTTCGAGACGATTGCGGCGGGAATCGCGGCCTGCTTGTGAAGCTTTGGACCCAATCTTGATCGAGCCTGAACGATGAGTGCCAGGACGACTCGCCTGCTTCTCCTGCTTGCCGCGTTCCTCGCGGGACTCGGCACCATATTTGCCATCGTTCTCCTCGTGGTCAGGCCGGAGACGGCCGCAATGGTGCCTTCCGCGGCCGCCATCGGCGGGCCGTTCCGGCTCGTCGACCAGAACGGCCAAGCTGTGACCGATCGGGATTTCAAGGGCGAGCCGTATGTGGTGTTCTTCGGCTTCACCCACTGCCCGGACGTCTGCCCGACGACCCTGATGGAGCTCTCCGACGTGCTCGACAAGCTCGGCCCCGATGCGGCGCGGATCGGGGCGCTGTTCATCACCGTCGATCCCGAGCGCGACACTCCGGCCGAGCTCAAGGATTATCTGTCGAGCTTCAATCCGCGTTTCAAGGGACTGACCGGCGACCTCGCCGCCATCGCCCAGGTCGCCAAGTCCTACCGCGTCTACATGAAGAAGGTGCCGCTCGACAACGGGGACTATACGATGGACCATACCGCGCTCGTTTATCTGATGGACAAGAACGGAAAATTCGTAGCGCCGTTCAATCTCAAGCGCCGGCCTGAGGACGCCGCGGCCGATCTGCGTCGTTATCTGTAACGGGCGACGGACGGCGGACGGCGGGCGACAGGGAACGGACGGCGGGATCAAGGAGGCGCTGTTTTCCGTCGTCTGCCGTCTGTCAGCCGTCCTCTGCGCCGGTACGCTCTTCGGCGCCGCGCTTGGCGCGCCCGCCTTTATGACCGCCCAGGCCCAGCCGCTCGCGCTCAAGCCCGACAGCCTGCAGGTCTCCGCCGGCGTGCCGGGCTTCTGGGACCCGCGCCGGCGGCCGGAGCGGCCGGATATGTCGCACGTTTCGGCGATCCGGTTTCTCACCGAGGTCGATTTTCCGCCGTTCGATTTCGCCGGGAGCGACGGCAACCCGGCCGGCTTCAATGTCGACCTGGCACGGCTGATCTGCGAGGACCTGAAAGTGAGCTGCACCGTTCAGATGCGCCGCTTCGACACCCTGCTCGCCGCGCTCGGCGAGAACCGCGGCGATGCGGTGATCGCCTCGCTGGCCCCGACGCCGGCGCTGCGCCAAAAAATCGATTCCACCGATCCGTATTACCGCTCGCCGGCGCGCTTCGTCGCGCTGCGGGAAGCCGGGCCCGCCGACCTGGCGCCGGAGCGGCTGGAGGGCAAGAAGATCGCGGTGGTTTCCGGGACGGCGCACGAAGCCTACGTCAAAACCTTCTTCACCGAGGCGGAGGCGCGCGGCTATCCCAATGTCGATGCGGCCCGCGAGGCGCTGCGCCGGCGCGAGGTCGACCTGTTGTTCGGCGACGGGATCGGGCTGGCGTTTTGGCTCAACGGCACGGACTCGGGGAATTGCTGCCAGTTCGTCGGCGGTCCGTTCACGGAAAGCCGGTATTTCGGCGAAGGGATCGGCATTGCGGTGAAGCGCGGCAACGACACCTGGCGCCTCGCGCTCAACTGGGCGCTGTTCCGGCTGTGGGAGCAGGGCCGCTTCACCGACCTGTGGCTGCGCTATTTTCCCATCAGCCCGTTCTGAGGACCGACGACCCGTCTGTCCTCCGGCTGGAGCATCGATGTCGCAAGCCGAGACCCAAGCGCCGAGTTTGCGGGAAGTTGCCGGGCATTCCGCCGCCTGGCCGTTCGAGGAAGCGCGGAAAATCGTCGCGCGGTTGCAGAAGCATCCCAAGGACACCGTGGTGTTCGAGACCGGCTATGGCCCTTCCGGCCTGCCGCATATCGGCACGTTCGGCGAAGTCGCGCGCACCAGTATGGTCCGCCACGCCTTCCGGGTGCTCACCGGCGACGCGGTGAAGACCCGGCTGATCGCGTTTTCCGACGACATGGACGGCTTGCGCAAGGTGCCGGACAACGTGCCGAACCGCGCCATGCTCGAAACCCACCTCGGCAAGCCGCTCACCCGCATTCCCGATCCGTTCGGGACGCATCCGAGCTTCGGCGAGCACAACAACGCCCGCCTGCGCGTTTTTCTCGATCAATTCGGTTTCGATTACGAATTCTACTCGGCGACCGAGTGCTATGCGTCCGGCCGCTTCGATGCGACGCTCCTGCGCGTGCTCGAACGTTACGACCAAGTGATGGCCATCATGCTCCCCTCGCTGCGCGAGGAGCGCGCGCAAAGCTATTCGCCGTTCCTGCCGATCTCTCCCCGCACCGGCGTGGTGCTGCAGGTACCGGTGCTCGCCCATGATTCCGCGCGCGGCACCATCACCTATGAGGATCCCGAAACCCGGGAGGCGGTGACGACGCCAGTCACCGGCGGCCGGTGCAAGCTGCAATGGAAGCCCGACTGGGCGATGCGCTGGGTCGCGCTCGGCGTCGATTACGAAATGGCCGGCAAGGATTTGATCGACTCGGTCAAGCTCTCCGGCGAGATCTGCCGGGCGCTGGGCGGAACGCCGCCGGACGGCTTCACCTACGAGCTCTTTCTCGACGAGCAGGGCCAAAAAATCTCGAAGTCCAAGGGCAACGGCCTCACCATCGAGGAATGGCTGCGCTACGCCGGGCCGGAGAGCCTGTCGCTGTTCATGTACCGCGAGCCGAAATCGGCCAAGCGCCTGTATTTCGACGTGATCCCGCGCCACGTCGACGAATATTACCAGCAGCTCCAGGCCTATCAGCGCCAGGATCTGCGCCAGCGGCTGTCGAACCCGGTCTGGCACATCCATTCCGGCGATCCGCCGCGGCCCGAGGTCCCGATCGCGTTCTCGATGCTGCTGAAGCTGGTGTCGGCCTCGAATGCCGAGGATCCGGCGACGCTGTGGGGTTTCATCGGCCGCTATTGGGCCGGGGTGACGCCGCAGAGCCATCCCAAGCTCGATGCGCTCGTCACCTACGCGATCCATTATTTTCGCGATTTCGTGCTGCCGGCCAAGAAATTCCGCGAGCCGACGGCGGCCGAGCGCAAGGCGCTGCTCGATCTGCGCGACGCGCTCTCGCAGCTCCCCCCCGACGCCAGCCCGGAGCGGATCCAGGAGGTCGTCTACGAGGTCGGGCGGCGCGAGCCGTTCCTCGACCGCACCGGCAAGATCAAGACCAAGGACGGCAAGCCGGGCGTGTCGCTCGAATGGTTCAATCTGCTCTACCAGGTGCTGTTCGGCGAGGAGAAGGGCCCCCGCTTCGGCTCGTTCGTGGCGATCTACGGCCTCGACAACACCGTGGCGCTGATCGACGGCGCGCTCGCGCGCTCGGCGTGAGAATGCGTTCCCCGGGCGCGGCGCGCTTCCCCCTCCCCGAAGGGGAGGGTGGCGAGGCGCGAAGCGCCGAGCCGGGTGGGGCCCGCCGCGCTCGCTCAGCTCCTGTTCCGGGCGACGCGCTTGATGCGTTCGGCCCGGATCGCATCGAGGCAATCGAAATACATCATGGCGGCGGCTTCGATCGGATCGGGTTCGAGCTCGACGGCTCCCCGCTGGATCTCCACCAGGGCCGAGGCCAGCATCGCGGCGGCAAACTCGTCGTTGTCATTCATGTCGCATCCCTTTCGCTTCGCCTCGAAGATTATAAGGATTTGCCGGGCGGAAAGCAGGGCGAGACCGGCACAAGAATTTCCGGCCGTAAGGGTCGCGCGAGTCCCGGACACGTCGTGTCCCGTGCTTGATGAGCCGATGCGGGCCCGCTAGGGTCCGCGCTCCCCATCCGGAGTTTTGGGCGTGATCGGATTGCTCGATCATCTCGCGCGGCCGTTGTTGCGGGCGCTCGACCCCGAGGATGCCCACGCGCTGGTGATGCGCGCCCTGCCGCTGGCGCTCGTGTGGCCGGCACCGGATCCGCCGGCGCTCGCGGTCGAGGCATTCGGGCTGAAATTTCTCAATCCGTTGGGCGTCGCCGCGGGCCTCGACAAGGACGCCCTGGTGTTCGCCCCCTTGCTGCGCCTGGGCTTCGGCTTTGCCGAGGTCGGCACGGTGACGCCGCGGCCGCAGCCGGGCAATCCGCGCCCGCGGCTGTTTCGGCTCGAAGCCGACGAGGCGGTGATCAATCGCTTGGGATTCAACAACGAAGGGTTCGATGCGGTGCGCCGTCGGCTTGCCGGCCGCGGCGCCGGCGCCGGCATCGTCGGCGTCAATCTCGGAGCCAACCAGGACGCGCACGACCGCGTGGCCGATTATGTCGCCGGGATCGAGGCTTTTGCCGGACTGGCGAGCTATTGCACCATCAACGTGTCGTCCCCGAACACGCCGGGCCTGCGCGACCTGCAGCAAAAATCCGCACTCGATGCGCTGCTCGCAAGGGTGATGGAAGCGCGGGAGCGGGTAGCCGCCGGCCGACGCGTGCCCGTCCTGCTCAAGATTGCCCCCGATCTGGCGCTTCCCGATCTCGACGAAATGGTCGCGGTCGCGCGGGCGCGCCGGGTGGACGGCATGATCATCGCCAACACGACCGTCGGCCGGCCGAAACACCTGCGCGACCGCGCAGCCGCCGAGGCGGGCGGCCTGTCCGGCCGGCCGCTGTTTGCACTCTCCACCCGCATGCTGGCCGAAACTTTCGTGCGGGTGGATCGCGCGTTTCCGCTGATCGGGGTGGGCGGTGTGGATTCCGGGGAGGCGGCTTTCGCAAAGATCAAAGCCGGCGCCACGCTGGTCCAGCTCTATACCGCGCTGGTGTTCCGCGGGCTCGGCCTGGTCGGGGAGATCAAGCGGGAGCTGATGCAATTGCTGCGGCGCGGAGGATTCGAGAATATCCGCGCAGCGGTCGGCGCCGAGGCCGCAGCCGGTACGGCCGCGCCTTGGCCGGACGCATGAGGCTCACCCGCGCTCGCTCGGCGCGCGCACCAGGCGCACGATCAGCCAGATCGGCACGACGATGACGGCGCCGAGCAGGAAATAGCGCCACACCCAGCGCACGGCGTCGAATCCCATGTTCCAGATGCTCAGGACGAATCGCCGGATGCTGTCGAGGATGTTCCAGGGATCGAGCCCGCTGGCGTGAAGCACCACGCCGACCAGAATCGACAGCAGGATCAATCGCACGACGACCGCCAGCGGCGGGCCGCCGAAAAAGCGGATGGCGTGATTGGTCATGGCGGGCTCCGTGCTCGGCTCCGGTCCGGTCGCGGAGGGCCTATCCGGCGGGCGCGCTGCGCCCGGATCCTGCGCGGTCATGAATTGTTGCTCCCGTCTTGGTGTCAAGCATTCTTTCCAGCGTTTCGAGGCGATCGGCCTCGCCGGGCGGCTTGTCCCAGCGCAGGCGATGGATGCGGGGAAAGCGCATGGCAAGCCCGGACTTGTGCCGGGTCGAACGCTGCAGGCCCTCGAACGCGATTTCGAGCACCAGGCCCTTGTCGGGCTCGTGCACCACTTCGCGCACCGGCCCGAAGCGGTCGATGGTGTTGCGCCGCACGAAGCGATCGATCTCGAGCAGTTCCTGGTCGGTGAAGCCGAAATACGCCTTGCCGACCGGCACGAGCTCGTCGCCCTCGGGCCCGCTCCGCCAGACCCCGAACGTGTAATCGGAATAGAACGAGGAGCGCTTGCCGTGGCCGCGCTGGGCGTACATCAGCACGGCGTCGACGAGGGCCGGGCCGCGCTTCCATTTCCACCACAGGCCTCTCGGCCGCCCCGGCACATAGGCGGCCGCGCATTGCTTGAGCATCACGCCCTCGACCGCCTCGGCGTCGGCGCCGGCCCCGAACGCCGCCGGATTTTTCCGCGCGGCGGCAAGCTCCTGCCAGCTGGAAAATCCGACCAGCGGCGAGAGATCGATGCGGGGATCGGCGAGCCGTTCGACCAGCGCTTCGAGCCGCGCGCGCCGCTCGAGGAACGGCCGCTCGCGCAAATCCTCGCCGCCCTCGACCAGC
>VAZU01000178.1:1539-2080 GCA_005884745.1 Alphaproteobacteria bacterium | reverse complement strand
GCACGCGGCCGTCGCGCACGATCAGCAATTCCCCGTCGATCGCACCCTCGAACTTCAGTGCTTCGATCAGATCGGGAAAGCTTTAGGAAATATCCTCGCCGGTGCGCGAATAGAGCCGCGCCACGCGTGCTCCGTCCTCGCGCCGTCCGCCCGCCGCCTGGACGCGGATGCCGTCCCATTTCCATTCGCCGACGTAGGCCTTGGGATCGAGCGGGAGAAGATCCGCCTCCTCGAGCGCGTGCGCGAGCATGACCGGGCGAAACGGCGCCGGATCGCGCCCGACCGGCTTTTCGCCAAAACCTTCGACCCAGGCGAACAGCTCGGTGTACGGCGGCCTGAGCCCCGGCCAGATCAGCTCGATCGCATCGGGATCCTGATCGCCCAGCGCTGCGACCGCGGTCTTGGCGAGCCGGGCGGAGACGCCGATGCGCAGGCCGCCGGTGACGAGCTTCAGCAGCGCCCAGCGTCCGGTCTCATCGAGCGCGTCGAGCCAGCGCGCCAATTGTCCGGGCAGCTCGGTCTTGCCCAGCATGGCGAGCTT
>VAZU01000178.1:0-1447 GCA_005884745.1 Alphaproteobacteria bacterium | reverse complement strand
TCAGCGCACGGATGATCCCGGGCTTGGCGTGCGGGAACGACAGCGCGCCGGTCAGCGCGGCGAGCGTGAAGCCGCGCTCCGGGTCGGGCGTGGTGCGGAAATACTCGGTCATGAGCCGGAGCTTGGCATTGCGGCCGTGCTCGTAGGCGAGCCGGTCGAGCAATTGCGCGAAGCGGTTCATGCTCCCGACGGGCTCAGCCGGCTTCATCGTCTGCCTCGCCGTAGCCCTCGATCCGCAGCGCCCAGGCGGCAAGTCCGCGTTGGATGCTCCAGTGGACCAGCGCATCTTCCTGGCCGTGCGTCACCCAGATCTCGCCGGCGCCGGTCGCCGCAATGGTCGCGGTCAGCCCGTCCCAATCGGCGTGATCGGAGATCACCAGCGGCAGCTCGACCCCGCCCTGCCGCGCCCGGGCGCGGACCCGCATCCAGCCCGACGCGAACGCCGTGACGGGATCGGGAAAGCGGCGGGACCAGATCTCTCGGAGCGCCGAGGGTGGGCACAGCACGATGGCGCCGGCGAGCTCGGCCTTGCCGGCATTTCTGGCCGGCCGCACTTCGCCGAGCCCGATGCCGCGGCTCGCGTAGTAGCGGGTGAACGCATCGAGCGCGCCGTGCAGGTAGACGGGACCTTCGTATCCGGCTTGCCGCAGCAACGCGAGCACGCGCTGCGCCTTGCCGAGCGCGTAGACGCCGACGAGATGCGCGCGCTCGGGGAACAGCGCCACCGAGCCCAGCAGCTTGGCGATCTCCGCCGCGGGATCGCCGTGGCGAAACACCGGCAGGCCGACGAGCTCGAAGTTTTCACAGGTCGGATCGGCAACGTCCTTGTAATCGCCGGAGGCGACGATGCGCGTGCCGGCGGCCTCGATGAGGATTTGCGCGGAGCCGAGCACGTGCCCGGCCGGGTGAAAGCTCACCGACACGCCGTCGATGTCGAGTTTTTCCCCATAGGCGACCGGCTGCGCCGTTCCGGCGAAATCCTCGCCGTAGCGCAGCCGCATCAGATCCAGCGTTTCGGCGGTCGCGAGCACTCGGGTGTGTCCCGGCCGGGCATGATCGGAATGCGCATGGGTGACGAGCGCGCGGTCGACCGGCCGCAGCGGATCGATGTAAAATCCGCCGGCGCGGCAGAGGAGCCCGGCGGGCGTGCGCACCAACAGCTCTTCAGGACGCATGGCCGTCACATAGGTACGGATTTGTCCAATTCGAAGCCCATGCCGGCGATGACGGCCTCCGCCGCGCTTCCGATCTCGTCCGGCGACCTGATCGCCGATCGCCGTTATGCGATCGCGCGCGAGCTCGAGCGGCGCGGCGAGTTTTTCGCCGCCGCCGACCTGCTGGCGCAGGCGCTCGAACGCGCGCCGGGTTTCGGCGTTGCCTGGTTCGCGCTCGCCGACATCCGCGAACACCTGGGCGATCGCGCCGGCGCCGGCGAGGCGTTCCGCCG
>VAZU01000177.1 GCA_005884745.1 Alphaproteobacteria bacterium | reverse complement strand
GTGATGAGGCACAGTCATCGATGTCATGGCCCGCGCATGCGGGCCACCCAGTATCCACCGCCCTGGGAATCCTGCGCTGAATCTTATGGACCGGGGTTACTGGGTCGCCCGGACAAGCCGGGCGATGACGTGCTGCCGGACGGCTCAGGCCTGCCAGGCGAACGCCACCTTGTCGAGCGTCTTGTCGCCGAAGCGCTCGGAGGAACGCGCAACCGCGCGGCCGCCGAGCGCGCGATAGAACTCGACGGCCGAATCGTTGTCGGACAGCGCCCAGATCACCAGGCTGCGCAAGCCGCTCTGGGCGAGATCGCGCCGGGTCGCGGTGAACAGCCGGCGGCCGAAGCCCAGGCCCTGGAATTCCGGCCGCAAGTAGAGTTCATAGATCTCGCCGTCGTAGGTGAGGCTGCGGGCGCGGTTGCGGCCGTAATTGGCGTAACCGGCGATGCGCTCGGCGAACATCAGGAGCGCGACGCGGCTGCCCTTGCGGATGGCGGCTTCCCACCAGGCCGGTCCGCGCCGGCTGATCAGCTTCTCGAGTTCCGCGCCGGGGATGATGCCGCGATATGCCGTACGCCAGGCGTCATCGTGGGTCTCCGCGACGGCCACGGCGTCGACGGGCTTGGCCCGGCGAATCTCGATGAGGGCGGTACTCATGACCGGATTGAAGCAAAGTGGGCGGGGCTTATTCAAGTGTTGTGTTAACCAAGAGTTAACGATGTCGAGGACCGTTGCACGGATGCACCACTGCCGGGCTCGGTGCAAAGGGGTGCGGGGAGGCGCGGCCGAGGTGGGTCGATGAAGAAATGGATGCGGCGTGTGGTGCCCGGCGTGCTGATCGGGCTGTCGCTGGCGGCCGGCGTGGTCGCCGGGCCGGTCGTGCTGATGCCGGGACCGGTCGATCTCGAGGCTGGCGAGTCCCGGCGCCAGCTTTGGCTGTTGCCCTCCCAGGATCCGGCCGTGCCGATGCAGACGACGGTGTTCCGGCCGCCGGGGGAGGGGCCGTTTCCGCTGGTACTCATGAACCACGGAACGACGCGGAATGAGCTTGAGCGCATCTATTTCCCGTTGCTGGAGTTCAATGCCGCCGCAGAGTGGTTCGCCGAGCGGAAATATGCGGTCGTGGCCCCGCAACGCCCAGGCCACGGCGACACCGGCGGCCCATTTTATGAAGAGGTTGCTCCCTGCGATGATCCGCAATTCCGCGAAGCCGGGATGGCGGTGGCCGAAGCGGACACCGTCGCCCTCGGTTTCATGACCGCCCAGCCCTTCATTGAGGGCGGCGACGTCATCGTCATGGGCCAGTCGGCCGGCGGCTTCGGCTCCCTGGCGCTCGCGAGTCAAAATCCGCCCGGATTGCGGGCGATGATCAATTTTGCCGGCGGGCGCACTTGCCGAGAGAATCCACATGCGCCCGAGCGCTTGATCGAGGTCGCGGCCGAGTTCTGCCGTACGGCGCGTATCCCAATGCTATGGATTTACACGCAAAACGACCTCTACTTCCCGCCCCAGGTGTCGAAGCCCATGTTCGAGGCGTGCCGTGCGGCCGGCGCGGACGTCGAATATCACTTGCTGCCGGCGTTCGAGGACAACGGGCACTTTTTCGTCGACGTCCCCAAGGCGATCCCGATCTGGGCGCCGATCGTCACCAAGTTTTTGGCCGCGCACCCGGCCAAGACGCAGTAGTCGGAAGTCAAAAGCCGGAGGTTCCCGAGAACTCCTTCTGACCTCTGATTTCTGACTTCTGATCTCTGATTTCCTGGCGCCGGCGCTGGCTCTCGTCGAGCATCTTCTTGCGCAGCCGGATCGATTTCGGCGTGACCTCGACGAGCTCGTCGTCGGCGATATAGGCCAGCGCCTTTTCCAGCGTCATCCGCAGCGGCGGGGTGAGCAGCACGTTCTCGTCCTTGCCGGCGGCCCGGATGTTGGTGAGCTTCTTGCCCTTGAGCACGTTGACGACGAGATCGTTGCCGCGGCTGTGCTCGCCCACGATCATGCCGCGATAGACCCGCGTGCCCGGCTCGATCATCATCGGACCGCGGTCCTCCAGGTTCCACAGCGCGTAGGCGACCGCCTGGCCGTCGCCGTTGGAGATGAGCACGCCGGTGCGGCGGCCCTCGATCTCGCCCTTGAAGGGCGCATAGGCGTGAAACACCCGGTTGAGCACCGCCGTCCCGCGCGTGTCCGAAAGCAGCTCGCCCTGGTAGCCGATCAATCCGCGGGTCGGCGCATGGAACACGAGCCGCAGGCGTCCGCCGCCGGAGGGCCGCAGGTCCATGAGCTCGGCGCGGCGCTCGGATAATTTTTGCACCACGATCCCGGAGAATTCCTCATCGACGTCGATCGTGACCTCCTCGATCGGTTCCTCGAGCTCGCCCCCCGGGCCGCGCTCGAACAGCACTTTCGGCCGCGACATGCCGAGCTCGAAGCCCTCGCGGCGCATGGTCTCGATCAGGATGGCGAGCTGCAGCTCGCCGCGTCCCGCCACCTCGAACGAATCCTTGTCGGCCGCTTCCTCGATCCGCAGCGCCACATTGCCCTCGGCCTCGCGCAGCAGCCGCTCGCGGATCATGCGGCTCGTCACCTTGTCGCCTTCGGTGCCGGCAAGCGGCGAATCGTTGACGCGGAACGCCATGGCGAGGGTGGGCGGATCGATCGGCTGCGCCGGCAGCGGATAGACCACTTCCGGCGCGCACAAGGTGTGCGATACGGTGGCCTTGGGCAGGCCGGCGACGGCGACGATGTCGCCGGCGGACGCCTCCTCGACGCCGGTGCGCTCGAGCCCGCGGAACGCCAGCACTTTGGAGACGCGGCCCTCCTCGACCAGGCTGCCGGCGCGATCCAGCACCTTGACGATCTGGTTGGGCCTGATCGAGCCCGAGCGAATGCGTCCGGTGACGATGCGGCCGAGATACGGGTTGGCTTCGAGGATCGTGCCGAGCATGCGCAGCGGCCCCTCCTCGATCGCCGGCGGTGCCACATGGCGCAGCACGAGATCGAACAGGGGCTGCATGTCCTGCCTGGGTCCGGCCGGATGCGCCGCCATCCAGCCTTGCTTGGCGGAGCCGTAGAGAATCGGAAAGTCGAGCTGCTCCTCGCTGGCATCGAGCGCGGCAAACAGGTCGAACACGTCGTTGACCACCGCGGTTGGCCGCGCGTCGTGCCGATCCACCTTGTTGATGGCCACGATCGGCTCAAGCCCGACTTTCAGGGCCTTCGACACCACGAACTTGGTCTGCGGCATCGGGCCTTCGGCGGCATCGACCAGGACGATCACGCCGTCGACCATGTTGAGAATGCGCTCGACCTCGCCGCCGAAATCGGCGTGTCCCGGCGTGTCGACGATGTTGATGCGCGTGCCGTGCCAGAGGATCGAGGTCACCTTGGCCAGGATGGTGATGCCGCGCTCGCGCTCGAGCTCGTTGGAATCCATCGCGCGCTCGGCCACGCGCTGGTTCTCCCGGAACGCGCCGGATTGCTGCAGCAGCCGGTCGACCAGCGTGGTCTTGCCGTGATCGACGTGGGCGATGATGGCGACGTTGCGCAGCGACATGAAGGCTCCAAAAAAACCGGCCGCGGGTCCGTCTGGGACCCGCGGCGCTGTTGTTTACCTCCCCGCAAGGGGAGGTCGATCGCACGAAGTGCGATCGGGTGGGGTTCGATCGGTGTCACCCCACCCCGGCGCCTGTCGAACTCGGGTGTTCCCGAGTTCGACCAATCACAAAATTGGTCCAAGTCGGAAACATCCGACTTGGACGGCGCCGACCCTCCCCTTCGGGGAGGGATAGCTCACGCCGCGCGGCGGCCCCATGGGCCCAAGCGATAGCCTTTCGGCATCGCCTCGCCCACTAGCAGCATCTCGCCCAACGTCTCGGAGGTGATCAGCCCGACCAGCCTGCCGGCTGCGTCGATCACGCCCACGGCCGGCGCTGACTTGGTCTGGAGGATGCGGAAGGCCTCGTCGAGCGTTTGCCGGTAGCCGATGGTAGGAACCTGGGTGGTCATCGCTTCCGCGACGCGGGCGTCGGGCCCGAGCTGCTTGAGCGCGCGGATCATGTCGCCGCGGCCCAGCAGCCCGACCAGCCGGCCGCCGGAATCGACCACGGGGAATTCGCTCTGGTTGGTTCGCAGCAGGGTTTCGACCGCCTCGTCGATATGCGCCTCGGGAGCGAGCGTTACGAACTGCGTCACCATCGCCGAGCTGACCGGGACCCCGCGCGACATGGCGCGCAACGAGACGAGCCGCGCCTCGGATGCCGCGGCCAGATACACGAAGATCGCGATGAAGATCAGCATGGGATTGTACAGCAGCCCGAGAAAGCCCAGCCCGAACGCCACCCATTGGCCGATGGTGGCCGCAACTTCGGTGGCGCGCACAAAGCCGAGCCGAATCGCGAGCAGCGCGCGCAGCACCCGGCCGCCGTCCATCGGGAAGGCCGGGATCATGTTGAACGCGGCAAGGAACAGGTTCACCGCCGCCAGGCGATCGACCATGGAGATCCTGGCGCTCTCGACCGCCGCGAGGTGCCGGGCATCGAGGTTCGCCCCCGCGAACGCGACGAGACCGAACGCGATCGCGACGTTGACCAGCGGACCGGCGATCGCGATCAAAAATTCTTCCTGGGGTTTTTCCGGGATCCGCTCGAGCCGCGCCACGCCGCCGATCGGCAGTAACGTGACGTCCGGCGTCGCGACGCCGAACACTCGGGCGGTAAAGATATGGCCGAACTCGTGCGCCAGCACGCAGGCGAACAGCAGCACCATGAACGCGGTGCTGTTCCATGCGGCCTGAGGCCCGCCCGACATGTAGCTCGCGACGAAGATCCAGACCAGGAACAGCAGGAACGTGACGTGGATGCGGACCGCCGTTCCGGCGATCGTGCCGATGTTCACCGACCAGCCCATGGGAAACCCTCGCGCTTCCGAGGTAGCCGCCCCAAGGTATGTGCGGCCGAGCGGGTTCGCCACCTATCCCTCGCCCCAAGCGAGGGAACCCGGGACCTATGAATACCGTCCCCGCGATACTTCTCTCTGGGTGTCCATGGGTTCCGGGTTCGCGGACTGCGCCCGCGCCCCGGAATGACGATCTTCAGTGCTCGGTCCCACCGAAGGCGCCGGGAGGGAAAAGTTACCGCCCCAGCTTGCGCCGGCGCTGCGCCAGCGTGCGCAAGCGCAGCGCGTTGAGTCGGATGAACCCCTCCGCATCATGCTGGTCGTAGGCGGCACCGCCGTCCTCGAATGTCACAAGCTCCTGATCGTAGAGCGAATAGGGGCTCTCGCGGCCGACCACCGAGGCTTGGCCCTTGTAGAGCTTGAGCCGCACGCGGCCGGCCACGAACTCTTGGCTGAGATCGATCGCGGCCTGCAGCATTTCGCGTTCCGGCGCGAACCAGAAGCCGTCGTAGATCAGCTCGGCATAGCGCGGCATCAGCTCGTCCTTGAGGTGCGCCGCGCCGCGATCGAGCGTGATCTGCTCGATGCCGCGATGGGCCGCGAGCAGGATGGCGCCGCCCGGCGTCTCGTACAGGCCGCGCGACTTCATGCCGACGTAGCGGTTCTCCACGAGATCGAGCCGGCCGATGCCGTGCTCGCGCCCGAGCTCGTTGAGACGCGCCAGCAGGCGCGCCGGCGAGAGTTTCTCGTCGTCGACCGCGGTCGCATCGCCGCGCTCAAACGCGATCGTCACATAGGCGGGCCGGTCCGGCGCCTGCTCCGGATCCCGGGTCCGCGAATAGACGTAGTCCGGCGCCTCGGCCGAAGGGTCCTCCAGCACCTTGCCCTCCGAGGAGGTGTGCAACAGATTGGCGTCGACCGAGAACGGCGCCTCGCCGCGCCTGTCCTTGGGTATGGGGATCTGATGCTGCTCGGCGAACTCGATCAGCTTGGTCCGCGAAGTCAGGTCCCATTCGCGCCACGGCGCGATCACCTTGACGTCGGGGTTGAGCGCGTAATAGCCGAGCTCGAACCGGACCTGGTCGTTGCCCTTGCCGGTGGCGCCGTGCGCCACCGCGTCGGCGCCGACTTTTTCGGCGATCTCGATCTGTTACTTGGCGATGAGCGGCCGCGCGAT
>VAZU01000168.1:204-5251 GCA_005884745.1 Alphaproteobacteria bacterium | reverse complement strand
TCGCCATCGTTTCCATCCTGGCGGTGCTGACTTGGCAGTCGTCGCACAGGCTCGATCCATTCAAGCCGGTCGAATCCACCGCGAAGCCGATCGCCATCGACGTTGTGGCGCTCGATTGGAAATGGCTGTTCATCTACCCGGAACTGCGCATCGCCACGGTGAACGAGATTGCGTTCCCCACCGACGTACCGGTCGACTTCAGGATCACCTCCGCCTCGATGATGAACTCATTCTTCATCCCTCAGCTCGGCAGCCAGATCTATGCCATGGGCGGCATGCGGACGAAGCTCAGTCTGATGGCAAGCCGGGCCGGCAGCTATGCGGGCCTGTCGGCGAACTACAGCGGCGGCGGTTTCTCCGACATGAAATTCCAGGCCATCGCCTCGGACCAGCCGGCGTATGAGCGCTGGGTCGCGAAGGTCAAGGCAGCACCGCAGAACCTGACCGACGGCGTCTACCTGGCGCTGGCAAAGCCGAGCGAGAAACACCCGGTCGAATACTTCTCCTCGGTCGCCCCCGACCTGTTCGACCGAATCCTGCACGACACCAAGAGCGAGCCGAGGGCCGCCGCCATGCTCGGTGCCGCCCTCTGCATCGCCAACAAGGAGTAGCGGCCATGCTCGGAAAGTTGTCCCTCGACGCGCTCCCTCTGGATCAGCCGGTCATAATGGGGGCGTTCGGGTTCATGGGCCTGGTCGCATTCTCAGTCCTCGCCGCTCTCACGTATTTCGGCCGATGGAAGTGGCTGTGGACCGAGTGGCTGACCACCGTCGACCATAAGAAGATCGGCGTGATGTACATCATCCTGGCGCTGGTGATGCTGCTGCGCGGGTTTTCCGACGCCATCATGATGCGGACGCAGCTGGCCCTGGCGCACGGCGGTGCCGTCGGCTACCTGCCGCCCGAGCACTACGACCAGATCTTCTCCGCACACGGCGCGATCATGATCTTCTTCATGGCGATGCCGTTCGTGATCGGGATGATAAACATCGTGGTGCCCCTGCAGATCGGCGCACGCGACGTAGCATTTCCGTTCCTCAATTCACTCAGCTTCTGGCTTACCGTGGCGGGGTTCGGACTGATCAACGTTTCATTGGGGATCGGCGAGTTCGCGCGCACGGGATGGCTCGCCTACCCGCCGCTCTCGGAACTCGGTTACAGCCCTGGCGTCGGCGTCGACTATTACATCTGGAGCCTGCAGATCTCGGGGGTGGGAACCACGCTTTCGGGCGTGAACTTCATCGCAACCATTCTGCGCAATCGCGCCCCCGGCATGACCCTGATGCGCATGCCCGTTTTTACTTGGACGGCGCTGTGCAGCAGCATTCAGATCGTTGCGGCGTTCCCGATCCTGACGATCTGCCTCGCGCTGCTCAGCCTCGACCGGTATCTCGGCATGCACTTCTTCACGAATGACCTCGGTGGCAATCAGATGATGTACGTCAACCTGATCTGGGCCTGGGGGCACCCGGAGGTCTACATCCTGATCCTTCCCGCCTTTGGGATTTTTTCCGAGGTGGTTGCGACGTTCTCCGGCAAGCGCCTGTTCGGCTACGTCCCCATGGTGGTGGCCACCATGGTCATTGCGGTTCTTTCCTTCCTGGTTTGGCTCCATCACTTCTTCACCATGGGTGCGGGCGGCGACGTGAACGGCTTCTTCGGCATCGCCACGATGATCATCGCCATCCCGACCGGCGTGAAGGTTTTCAACTGGCTGTTCACCATGTATCGCGGCCGCATTCGCTTCTCCGTGCCGATGCTGTGGACGATCGGATTCATGATCACCTTCGTGATCGGCGGCATGACCGGCGTGTTGCTGGCGGTCCCGCCGGCGGACTTCGTGCTGCACAACAGCCTGTTTCTGGTCGCGCATTTCCACAACACCATCATCGGCGGGGTCGTGTTCGGGTTGCTGGCGGGCTTCAACTATTGGTTCCCGAAGGTGTTCGGCTTCCGGCTCAACGAGAAGCTCGGCCGGTGCGCCTTCTGGTGCTGGCTCGTCGGCTTCTACCTGGCGTTCATCCCGCTCTATATCGTCGGCCTCATGGGCATGACCCGCCGCCTCAATCATTACGACAATCCCGACTGGCACCCGTTCATGATCGTGGCGGCGGTGGGCGCGGTGGTGATCCTGTGCGGGATCGTCTTTCAGCTGGTGCAGCTCGTGGTCAGCATCGTGCAGCGGGAGAAGACCCGCGACCTGACCGGCGATCCGTGGAACGGCCGCACCTTGGAATGGGCGATTTCCTCGCCGCCGCCGGCCTACAATTTCGCCGAAATCCCCATCGTCACCGGCCGCGACGCATTCTGGGAGACGAAGAAGAGGAGCACTGCCCGCCAGGTGGTCCGCTTCCCGAGAATTCACATGCCGCGCAACACCAGCGCGGGCCTGGTGATCGGCGGGTTTGCCTTGGTGCTCGGTTTTGCCCTGGTCTGGCACATCTGGTGGATGGCGGCCGCCGGCGCCGTGGGGATCGTCGCCACCGCCATCGCCTATTCGTTCAAGCTCAACCGCGAGTACTTCCTCTCCGCGCTCGACGTGGAGCGCAGCGAGAAGCTCCTCTCCCCGGCGGCAGTGTAGGTGAACGCCATGACAACCGAACTTCTGAACGTCGAGACCGTCCGGCCATACGTCCCGCCGCCGCTGCCAAGCGTGCACGCGGAGGCGAGCGAGCACCGTACTGCCGGTATCACCACGGTGCTGGGTTTCTGGATCTACCTGATGAGCGACTGTCTGCTGTTCGCGGCGCTGTTCGCCACCTATTCGGTGCTGGGCCGCGAGTTCGCCGGAGGCCCGACCTCAAAGGAGCTGTTCGATCTTCCGTACGTGCTCGCTGAAACACTGTGCCTGCTGGCGAGCAGCTTCACCTACGGCATGGTCATGGTGGCGCTCAAGGCGGATAACCGCGGGCGCGTACTCGGATTCCTGCTGCTGACGTTCGTGCTCGGGCTCGGTTTCATCGGCCTAGAAGTGAAGGAATTCGTCCGCATGATCGGGGAAGGGGCGGGGCCTGACCGTAGCGCGTTCCTGTCCGCCTTCTTCACCCTGGTCGGCACGCACGGCCTGCACGTGACCGGCGGATTGGTCTGGATGGCGGTCATGCTGGTGCAGGCGTCGCTGCGCAGGTTCGACGCCGTTCTCCCAACCCGGCTCACCTGTTTGAGCCTGTTCTGGCACTTTCTCGACATCATCTGGATCGGCGTGTTCACCGTCGTCTACCTGGCAGGAGCCATGTCATGAACGTCTCGGCAACGATCCGCCCCGCCGAACCGCGCGGGGGCCTGCAATCGTATGTCACGGGCGCGCTTCTCGCCCTCGCGCTGACGCTCGCTCCCTTTGCCTTGGTCATGAGCGGAGCGTCGGGCACAAACGCCGTCGCAGGCATTTTCGGCTTAGCCGTGATCCAGATCGTCGTGCACATGGTGTTCTTTCTCCACCTGGGTCGCTCGGATCAACGCTGGAATCTCACGGCGTTCGTCTTCACTGTCCTGATTGTCGGGATCCTGGTCGGAGGCTCGTACTGGGTCATGTATCACCTCGATCACAACATGATGCGGATGACCATGGAATAAATGAACTCGGAGAGAGAAAACTTATCAAATCCTGAGGAAGGGACCGTCCATGTCTTTTGCCAGCGAAATTGCCGACATCGCCCGCGTCAGCCGAGCCGCTTCGTCCGCGCGGGCCCTCGCGAGGGCTCGAGACTTCATCGCGCTGACAAAGCCACGCGTGATGTCTCTGGCCCTGTTCACGGCGCTGGTTGGGTTCGTGCTCGCGCCCGGTCATCCCGATCCGCTTGCCGCATCGATTGCCATGCTGTGCATTGCGGCCGGGGCAGGAGCCGCCGGCGCGCTCAACATGTGGTACGACGCCGATATCGACGCGATGATGGCCCGCACTGCCTTGCGCCCGATCCCGCGTGGCCGCCTGTCGCGGGGCGAAGCGCTGGTGTTTGGCCTCGTCCTGGCGGCGTCCGCCGTCCTTATCCTCGCGGTTGCGACTAATGTTGCGGCCGCGGCGCTGCTCGCGTCGACTATCTTCTTTTACGTTGTCGTCTACACGATGTGGCTCAAGCGCCGCACCCCGCAAAACATCGTCATCGGCGGCGCCGCCGGCGCAACTCCGCCGCTGATTGGCTGGCTCGCGGCGGGCGGTCCCTTCGCGCTCGAGCCCTTTCTTTTCGTCGCCATCATTTTCCTGTGGACGCCGCCTCACTTCTGGGCGTTGGGGCTCAATCGGGCGGGCGAATACGCTCGTGCCGGCATCCCGATGCTGCCGGTCGTGGCGGGCAGGGTCGCCACCAAGCGGCAGATTCTGATCTACTGCGTCCTTCTGGTTGGCGCCGCGTCACTGCCGTGGGCGATCGGCGCTGCGGGCACGGTTTACGCCGTGGCCTCGGGCATCTGCGGGGCTGCGATGATCGCGCTCGGGGTCCGATTGGATCGCAGCCGCTATCCAGACGCGCGAGCGGCGCGTCGCCTGTTTGCCTTTTCGATCCTTTATCTGTTCGTGCTTTTCACCGCGCTGCTGGCAGACGCGGCGGTGGCGGCCCGCTGGCCGGCCTGAGGCGCCGGGACAATTAGGAGGCGAAATAGGCCCGCGCCAGAAGGGCGTAGCGATGAATGTCGGACCAGGCGCAGCGCGTGGTTACGGGATATTGCGCCGCCAGCCGCTCGAGCCGGTCGAGGCAGGCTGGTCCTCCCTGAATTCGCCCTTCATCGAAATAGAGGCGCGTCCGTTCGACGATTGCAGCCGCGGCTAGGCGGCCCCAATGACGCCGCATGTCCCGATCTTCCGCTCGATCGAGGAGCGCATGAGATCTCTCCATGCGCGGCAGCGCCCGTTCTCAATCCGCCTAGATTAATCCGCCTCAGGCGGCCTGTTCGATCCTACGGAGGTGCCCTGTATTGTATGCCGCAGGTGCTGCGCGGGCCCTTGTGTGACAAGGCACAACGCGCCTAGCTGATGCGGGCGCAGCTAACGTGCGGTTCCGTGTGCGCGCTTTTCCCGCCATTTCGGTCCGGGGCCACGCATGTAGTGCAGCTC
>VAZU01000168.1:0-195 GCA_005884745.1 Alphaproteobacteria bacterium | reverse complement strand
AGGCCGCGCGCCGGCGTGCGGGGGCTAGCAGCACCTTCAAGACATACGAATCTGAGAGCGCCGTCATTCGAACCTCCGTTCGCGGAAGTGGCACCGATCAAAAGCGGGACCGGGAACGGCACTGCCTTTTCCACCGTGGCGCCCTACCGGCGGCCCAGTCGCCGCTTTGTTGATCGGCTGCCAAGGATGCTAGTT
>VAZU01000167.1 GCA_005884745.1 Alphaproteobacteria bacterium | reverse complement strand
TACTTAGGTTGGGCTTTGTTGTGCCTTGGGTTGAGGCGGCTCCTGTCGCGCGACACGAACAGCTTCATCGGAATGCATAGGGGAACTCAGAATCCGAGCGGCGGCGGAAAATCGCCTCGGAACAAAAAACTATCAACAGGCAAGCAGATCGCCGTGGGCCCCTACTTTGTCCCTCTCACCTTCCCCTTTGTGAGGACAGCCAAGAAGGCATCACCGGCGTCGCCGGTGAGCGTCCAGCCATTGCTCGGGAAGGA
>VAZU01000166.1 GCA_005884745.1 Alphaproteobacteria bacterium | reverse complement strand
ATCAGCTTGCGGTTGATCAGGCACTCGGCGATCTGCACCGCGTTGAGCGCGGCGCCCTTGCGCAGGTTGTCGGACACGATCCACAGCACGAGGCCGCTGTCGACCGTGGGATCCTCGCGGATCCGGCTGATGTAGGTCGCGTCCTCGCCGGCGGATTCGTAGGGGGTGACGTAGCCGCCCGCCTCGCGCTTGTCGACGACGAGGCAGCCCGGGGCATTGCGCAGCACCTCGCGGGCCTCATCGGCGCTGATCGGCGCCTCGAACTCGATGCTGACCGCCTCGGAATGGCCGATGAACACCGGCACGCGCACGCAGGTCGCGACTAGCTTGATCTTCGGATCGAGGATCTTCTTGGTCTCGGCCACCAGCTTCCATTCTTCCCGGGTGAAGCCGTCGTCCATGAACACGTCGATCTGCGGGATCACGTTGAAGGCGATTCTTTTTGGGAATTTCTTCGGCTCGATCGGATCGGTGACGTAGACGGCGCGGGTCTGCGCGAACAGCTCGTCCATCGCCTCGCGGCCGGCGCCGGAGACCGACTGGTAGGTCGAGACCACCACGCGCTTGATCCTGGCGCGATCGTGCAGGGGTTTTAACGCCACGACCAGCTCGGCGGTCGAGCAGTTCGGGTTGGCGATGATGCCCTTCTTGCGGAAACCCGCCACCGCGTCCGCGTTGACCTCGGGGACCACCAGCGGAACGTCGGCGTCGAGACGCCAGCACGAGGAATTGTCGATTACGACCGCGCCCTTGGCGGCAATCCTCGGCGACCATTCCTTGGACACGGTCGAGCCCGCCGACATCAGGCAGATGTCGACGTCGGAGAAATCGAAATGCTCGAGCGCCTTGACCTTGAGCGTCCGCTCGCCGCAGGAGACCTCCACGCCGTGGCTGCGCCGCGAGGCGATCGCCACGATCTCGTCGGCCGGAAACGCGCGCTCGGCCAGGATGTCGAGCATTTCGCGGCCCACATTGCCGGTGGCGCCCACGACGGCGACCTTGTAGCCCATGTGCACTCTCCGCAGACTAGCCCCGCCCGCGCGGGCGCGATGCGCAGGGTCTTAAGCGAGCGAGCCGGCAAATTCAACGCCGCTGTGCTCGGCGAAGCTTGAAAAATACGGAACTCGGCCCGAACCGAAACGTTTCCGGCCTCGCAAGGATGCGTCCATCGCAGGAATCGGGCCGCTGTTGCGCTTGCGCGCGGCAGGGCTAGACTGGCGACAGCGGAATCATCGCGAGGGAACCATGGGCTGGAAACTTGCTCTTTGCGCCGTTGCGGCCGGATTGGCGTTTGCGGTCGCGACCAATGCCGCGGACGCGCGCCCGGAGAAGAGGACGCGCGTCGCAGTCGCGAAACCGCGGCCGGTCACGCGCATCATCGTGACGCGCCGGTCCTACCTGGATGGCGGCAAGGAATATTTGCCGGGCCACCCGCTGCCCGCCAATCAGGGCATCTATCCGCCGAATTTCGTGCCCTCGACCCATTACGACATCGCCAACCAGCAGGTCCCGCTGCTCTATCCGGTGCCGAACCTCTTCTGGCTGCCCGGCTGGCAGCCGTGAGCGAGTCGAAGCCTGGTAGCCCGGATGGAGCGCAGCGAAATCCGGGGTGATTAGCGATCCCGGATTTCGCGCCTCCGGGCGCTCCTACGGATCAGGCGGCCGCAGTCGCGAGCCGCGCCATCTCGCCGACGATCGCCTCGCCCATCTGCGCGGTCCCGACGAGTGTCATGCCCTCGGACTGGATGTCCGGCGTGCGCAGGCGCTTGGCAAGCGCGGCGGCGATCGCCTGCTCGACCAGGTCCGCCTCCTTCGTCATACCCAGCGAATAGCGCAGCGCCATGGCGAACGAAGCCACCATCGCGATCGGATTGGCCACGCCCTTGCCGGCGATGTCCGGCGCGGAGCCGTGGACCGGCTCGTAGAGCCCGCTGCGCTTTTTGGTCCTGGCATCGACCTCGCCCAGCGAAGCCGACGGCAGCATGCCGAGCGAGCCGGTGAGCATCGCGGCGACGTCGGAGAGCATGTCGCCGAACAGGTTGTCGCAGACGATGACGTCGAATTGCTTGGGCCAGCGCACCAGCTGCATGCCGCAGGCGTCGGCGAGCTGATGCTCGAGCTTCACGTCGGAATATTCGCGCTTGTGCAGGTCGGTGACGACCTCGTGCCACAGCACGCCGGATTTCATCACGTTGCGTTTTTCCGAGGAGGTCACCTTGTTGCGGCGCTTGCGCGCCAGCTCGAAGCCGACCCGCGCGATGCGCTCGATCTCGTAGGTGTCGTACACCTGGGTGTCGATGGCGCGCTTTTGGCCGTTGCCGAGATCGATGATGGTCTTGGGCTCGCCGAAATACAGCCCGCCGGTGAGCTCGCGCAGGATGATGATATCGAGGCCGTCAGGCTCGAGGAATCCGCGAGCGCCGGATAGCAGATCGCCGGCCGGATGTTGGCGAACAGGCCGAGTTCCTTGCGCAGCCGCAACAGCCCAGCCTCGGGCCGCACATCGTAGGGGACGCCGTCCCATTTCGGACCGCCCACGGCGCCGAACAGGATGGCGTCGGCCGCCTTCGCCTTCGCCATGGTGTCCTCGGTGACGGCGACGCCGTACATGTCGTAGCAGCCGCCGCCGACCAGCGCCGCCTCGGTCTCGAACCGGCCGAGCCCATTCTGGTTCATGAACGCGATCAGCCGTTCGACCTCGGCCATCACCTCGGGGCCGATGCCGTCGCCGGGAAGCAGCAGGAGCTCTTGGGCCATGGAAACGGATACCTCGTTGCGGGACCGCGCGGATTGCTAAAGCGAGGCGCCCGGATTGGCAAGGGAATGGGGGACGAACGACGGACGGACGGCCAATCGAAGACGAAGCACAAAACAGACATTTGTCGGGTGTATCTACCCTGCCCGGAATCTCATTGCGTCACCCGTCCTTTGTCGTCCGGTGTCCGCTTCGCGGTAACCTCGATCTCGATCTTCATTTCCGGACGCAGCAGGCCGGCGACCACCACGAGGGTCGCGGCCGGGCGGATCTCGGCAAAAATTTCCCCGCAGATCTTCAGCACACGGTCGGCGTCGGCCGGATCGACGATGTAGTACCGCGCGCGCACGACGTCGGCGAGCGCAAAGCCCGCCTGGTCGAGCGCCTTGCCGATCGTCATGAAGCAATTGCGGGTCTGCGCCTCGATCTCTTCCGGCATCCGCATCGATTGATAATCGTAGCCGGTGGTTCCGGACACGAAGACGAAATCGCCGTCGACGACGGCGCGGCTGTAGCCGGCGAAGTCTTCGAACGGCGAGCCGGTGGTGATCCGCCTGCGAGTCATTTGTTTTTTGAAAACTGGATTCGCATACGCGTAAGTCTCGGTTCGAGCGTGCAGCAGTCGCTCTTCACCTCCCCCTGAAAGGGCAGGGGAATCGCATATGCATTTAGGAGGGGTATTGCGCTGGCGAGCGATATGGATTCTGAGGACGACTCCCGAGGCACTGGGGGAGTCGCATCATGGGGAAATTCAAGAAGGTTTTCCGAGGGTTGCCGGATCCGCGAGCCGACAACGCGCAGCACGAGCTGGCGGATATTTTGTTCATCGCCCTCGCCGCGCTGCTGTGCGGGGCGGAGACCTCTTCGGACATGGCCGAGTTCGGTCTCGCCAAGGAAGAGTTCTTCCGGCAGATCCTGGTGCTCAAGCATGGGATTCCCAGCCACGATACGTTCAGCCGGGTGTTCCGGCTGCTCGACCCGCAGGCGTTCGCAGCGACATTCCGGCAGTTCATGGCCGCCTTCGCCGAAGCCAACAAGCTCGACCTCAGCGGCGTCGTGGCGATCGACGGCAAGGCCCTGCGCGGCGCTTTCGAGCGCGGCCGGCAAGCGACGCCGCTGCACATGGTCAACGTCTGGGCAGCGGACGCACGCATGGTCCTGGCGCAACGCAAGGCCCCCGGCCGCAACGAAGTCGCGGGTGCCCTGGAACTGCTTGGGCTGTTGTCTTTGGACGGCTGCATCGTTACCGCCGATGCGCTGCATTGCCATCGCGCGATGGCCGTCGGCGTGCTGGAGCGCGGCGGCGATTACGTGTTGGCGCTCAAGGAGAATCAGTCTTCGTTGTTTGCCGCCGTCAAGCGACGCTTTGCGCGCGCGGGCAAACGCAGCGTTGCCGAACGGCTCGAACTTTCCACGCACGATCGCCGCGAGCACCGGCGCGCCACCGTCATTCGCGATACCACCTTGGTTGTCGAACACGACTTCCCCGGCATCGCCGCAGTGGCGCGCATCACCTCTCGCCGACGGGTGCACGATGGCCGCGCCAAGCCGCCGGTCGTACGCTACTTCCTGCTCTCGCAATACGTTCCGGCCAGGACGCTGCTGCGCATCCAGCGTTCGCATTGGACGGTCGAGAATCAGTTGCATTGGGTGCTCGATGTCGTCTTGGACGAGGACCGCAGCCGAACGAGAAAAGACAACGCCCCGGAGAACCTGGCCATCCTGCGCGGGTTCGTCCTCAACATCCTCCGCTCCCACCCGAGCACCACTCCGATGCGCCGAAAAATCAAGCGTGCAGGGTGGGACAATGCCTTTCTCATCGAGCTTTTGGACCATATGCGATAGCCCTGCCCCTCCAGGGGGAGGTGGGAGAATGTCGCAGCGTTGACGCGAACTGATCGGCCCAGCATCACGGCGCGCAGGTGCGGAACCCGGCAATGACGTCGTTGCGCTCGGGCGTGAAGAAGTTGCGATAGCTGGGCCGCGCCAGACGCGCGCTGGTCGCCCACGATCCGCCGCGCAGCACCTTGCGGGTGCCGAACCACGGCTGCGAATAATCCTCGTAAGGGTCGGCGGAAAAGCCGGGAAACGGCAAAAAATCCGACGCCGTCCATTCCCACACGTTGCCGAGCATTTGCCGGCAGCCGAACGCGCTGTCGCCTGCTGGGAACGCCGCGACGTCGACCGGCGCCGCGAAGGCGAAATCGAGATTGGCGTGCCGATGGTCGGGCGGTGCCTCGCCCCATGGCCAGCGGCGCTTGCCGTCGGCAAGCCGCGTGCCGCCCGCGACGGGCTCGCCGATCGCCGCCGCCTCCCATTCCGCCTCGGTCGGCAGGCGGCGCCCCGCCCAGCGGCACCAGGCTTGCGCCTCGTGCCAATTGACGAACGCGACGGGCGCGTCGGGGGCCAGCTCCTCGGTTCTTGTATGGCGGCGCCATGTCCACCGGCCGTCGTGGGGCAGCCAATAGACCGGGCGCTCGGCGCGTGCGCGCTCGCGCCAGGCCCAGCCCGGCTTGGTCCAAAACTCGCGCGCGCGATAGCCGCCGGCTTCGACGAAGGCCGCGAACTCGGCGTTCGTCACCGGCGCCTTGGCGATGCGGAACGCTTGCAGTTCCACCGCGTGGGCCCATTTCTCATTGTCGAAGACGAAGCCGTCCGCGGCGGTCGAGCCGAGCCGCCAGCGCCCGCCGGGCACATCCGCGTCGCCGGGCCACGCGCCCGCGCGCGGAGCCGAAGCGGCGAAATTCGCGGGCGCCGGATACCGAAGCGTCTGGCGCGTATAGGCCAAAGCCTCGACGTGCATGTCCTCGTGGCGGATGGCGAGCTCATAGAAATAGCGTCCGGGCGCCTCGACGCCGCGGCCGAGCCGCTCGATCTGTCGCTCGAGCACCTGCGACAGGAAGGCGAAAATCCCGTCGCGGTCCGGCAGATCGAGGTCCCAGCGCGTGTCGTGCGCGACGGTGCTCGAATTCCACAGCGCGTCGGCACGCTCGAGCATCGGCCCCGCGCCGTGCAGATGACGCAGCGTCCAATATTCGTGGAACCAGCCGACGTGGCCGATCTCCCAGAGCACCGGGTTGACGATCGGCAGCATCGGCCCCATCAACTGCTCCGACGACAAATCGTCCGTGAGACCCCGGGTCCGCGAGCGGGCTTCACGAAGCTCGTTCGCGAGCTCGGCGGCGCTCGCGCCCGTGGTCGGTCGGTTCGGTTCGGCACTGTTCATGAACATCGTCATTATCACGCCCGCGCGTCCCTCGTCACGGTCCGGCAATTGGACCACGGCGTTGCGCTGGGCAAAAATCTTTGGGCGCCTCGGGCATTCCACCCGCGTCGCGACCGAATACGATGGAACACCGGCGGAGCTGATGGTCGCGCTTCACGCCTGGCGCAGCGCCGGAGCCGTCCGCCGCTTTCGCGAGCTCCATCCGGATCGGCCGCTGATCGTCGCTCTCTCCGGCACCGATCTTTACCAGTACATCGACCGTGATCCGCGGCGTACGTTGCGCTCGCTCGAATCCGCCGATCGGCTGGTCGCATTGCAGGATCTCGCACGGCGGCGGCTCCCGACCGGACTGCGGGGCAAGCTCCGCATCATCCATCAGTCGGCTCCGCCGCTGCCGCGCCGCGCCGCACGTTCGTCTCGGGTTTTCGAAGTGGCCGTGATCGCCCACCTGCGCAAGGTCAAGGACCCGCTGCGCGCGGCGAAGGCGGCCCGCCTGCTGCCTGCCGCCTCGCGGCTGCGCATCGTCCACGTCGGCGGCGCCGACAGCCCGCAATGGGCGGCGAGGGCCAAGGCCGAGATGGAGCGCAATCCGCGCTATGTGTGGCGCGGCGAGGTGACCGGCGGAGAAGTGCGGCGTTTGCTCGGCCGCGCCCGGGCGTTGGTGCTGTCGTCGCGGAGCGAGGGCGGCGCCAACGTCGTTTCCGAAGCCGTCGCCGCCGGCGTTCCGGTGCTGGCG
>VAZU01000165.1 GCA_005884745.1 Alphaproteobacteria bacterium | reverse complement strand
CTTCGGATCCTGTGGCGAGAGACGGTCTAGCGATACGTCGGATGCCGGAGCTCGGTCTCATCCGCCCAGCGTTTCGCCGTTTCGATGGCGGCATCCATGGTCCGATCCAATGTTGCATGGAGTTCCCGGAACGGATAGGCGGTTTTCGTCACCGCCACCCGCCAGCCCGCGGGCGTACTGAAAACGTTCAGCAGAAGTCTGCGGTACTCGATCGTCCCGTAATACACCGATGCCTGAGACTCGATTGCGTCGCTCCGGCGATCTGCCTGGGTTTCGCCGCGCGGGAGTGGGCGGGCCGGCATCGCCGCTTTGAACGCCGGACGCACCGGACCGCCTTCGGATGCATTGGTTGTCATGGAACTGCCTATGGCGCCTTTCAGGACATCAACGATCCCGGTTCCTCAGGTTGCCCCCTGACTGTCGATTCGCCATCGTCGAAGTCCGACCGGGCCACAATGTGACTCGCGTGAGTCCTGATTGCGGCTGTGCACCAGCAACCTCGATCACGAATCTCGGTTGGTCGGATTTCGTATTGCACCGCAGTTCGTGCAGGCGAAGGATGTCGTGGCACTCGGGATGGAGCGCGAGCGAAATCCGGGTTAGGCTTCGTGCAGGGTCTCATACCGCCGATGGCCAACCCCGGATTCGCTGACGCTCCCTCCGGCTACGCCGATGGTTTTGCGATGAGACGATTGCAGTGAGCTATCCCATTCACATTCGGATTGGAGGGTACGGCCCCGCGACCACCTCGTTCAGCCGGGCGCTGAAGCGGATCGGCGATCGGCTCGAAGCCGAGCTCGGCGACAAGGTCAAGATCCGCTACGTCTGGAATATCCTGGACTTCGGCTACCGCGCCGAGGACATTTTGTGGCTGGTCGAGCACGAAATCCTGACGCTCGGCTATCAGTCCAGCAGCTATTTGGCGGACCGCATTCCCGAGCTCGGCCTCGTCGACCTGCCGTTCCTGTTTGCGACCACGCAACAGGCGCGGGCGGCGATCGACGGCAGGCTCGGGGCCTCTCTGACGCGCGCGATCGAGCAAAGCATCGGCTACCGCATTCTCGGCTATTTCGAGAACGGGTTTCGGCACGTGTCGAACCGCTTGCGCCCCGTGCGCATGCCGTCGGATCTCGCCGGCATGACGATCCGCGTGCTGCCGAGCAGCGTTCACGCGCGGACGTTCGAACTGCTCGGGGCCGCGCCCCTGCGCCTCGATTTGACCGAGGCGCTGCAGGCGATCGCGGCGGGTACGATCGACGCGCAGGAAAATCCGCTTATCGAGACCGATCTTCATCCATGCCGGGACATTCGATGCCTGGCCGGACGAGTTGAGGCAGGCGATCCGCAACGCGGCAATCGATGCGGTCGCCTTCCAGAGAGAACTTGCGGTCGCGGAAGAACGGCAGGCCAGAACGGCCATGCAGGATCGAGGCTGCGAAATTCTCGAGCTTGCGCCGGACGCGCACGAGGCTTTCGTCGCGGCGGTGAGGCCGCTGCGGGCCGAGGCGCGGCACACCTACGGAGATGAGGCGTTGGCGCTGGCAGGATCGCCGTAGTCCGGATGAAGCGGGGCGAATCACCGCGCAATCCGGGTTACTCCCATCAATTCTTGTAATCGGGCTCCTTGCGATCGAGGATGCGCTTGAGCGCCTCGAAGTGCCACAGCGCCGGCGGCTTGCCGCCGTAGCCGTGCTGGTCGCGGAATTCCGCGACCGCGGCGTCGATCGCCTTCGGCGACATGCGCTTGAGCGGACGTCCGGTCCACATCGCATAGAGCTGCACCTGCGCCGCGCGCTCGAGGTAATAGAGCCGGTCGTACGCCTCGGCGATGGTCTTGCCGACCGTCGCCACGCCGTGGTTCGCCATCATCAGCACCGTCTTGTCGCCGATCGCCTCGGCGAGCCGCTCGCCCTCGGCCGGATCGAACGCCGGGCCGTCGTAGCAATCGTCATAGGCGGTGTGGACCGCAGTTCCGAGTTCGGTCTGGCCGATCGGCAGGATCTGCGGGTCCTCGAGCCGGGTCAGCGCGCTCGCGAACGGCATGTGGGTATGGAACACCGCCGCGGCCTGCGGCAATAGCCGGTGCATCGGCGCGTGGATGCAATAGCAGGATTGCTCGATCTCGCCCCGGCCGGCGCGCAGCTTGCCGTCGTAGCCCACTTCCATGAAACAGCTCGCCGTCACCTCGGACCAGTGCAGACCGAACGGGATCTGGTAATAGCTTTCGCCGCCGGGAACCCGGAACGTCAAATGATTGAAGATCCCCTCGTTGAGCTCGTGCATCACCGCGAGCCGGTGCGCCGCGGCGAGATCGACCCGCGCCTGCCATCGCGCCGCGCTGATGTCGCTGCCCTCGACCGGATACGATTCTAGCCGCATTGCCGCTCTCCTTCTGCGCTGTCCCCGGGCACAATTTCCGCCTTGCCGGGGTGCGCGTCAATGCCGGCGCGCCGACGCACTGTTCACGGCTTGATCACGGTGAAGCTTTGCTCCGTCAATTTGCGGCCCTGGTACCAGAGCTCGATGGTCCAGGTGCCGGGAACGAGCTCCCAATCGTGGTCGAAGCCGTAATCGGTGTAGCTTTCCCTGCCGATGGTTTTCGTGGCGACATATTCTTCCCGATAGAAGGCCTCGGCCGAACCCGGCTTGCGCAGTCCCTGCTTGGGGAATTTGTCGACGATGGTAACCGGCACTTGGGTCCCGTCCGGCGCGCCGACGACGTTGTAGCGGAACCCGAACCTCACCCCCGGCCGCGCCGGAACGGTCCTGGTCACTTCGCTGTTCCGGATATTGGTCAGGGTCCGGACGTATCCGCCGGCCGTGCCCGGCGTCTCGGTCCGCTTGGTCGTTTCGGTCCGGTAGATTCCGTATTCGACGACCTCGATGCGATCGATGCGAGGGGTCTGCGCAGGCGCGCCGACCGGCGCCAACGACAGCAGCACGAATGCCACGCCCATCCGCATGATGCCCCCTTGTGCGTTTCGTGATATCGTCGAGCCCAGCTGGTGCCGGGCCGTCGGACAATGTGCTATCGTAATCCACGTTATGGCGGCACTTTTTGCAAAATCCGTTCTCGGCGATGCGAGGGAGCAGGAGCTGATCGGCGCATTCCTGGGAAATGCGCCGGGGACCTTCGTGGAGGTAGGCGCCAACGATCCTATCCTGCTGTCGCAGACCCGTGACTTGGAACGGCGCGGCTGGAACGGCATCCTGATCGAACCGCTGCGGGAATATGCGGAGCAGCTGCGATCCGGGAGGCTCGCCCGCGTATTCCAGGTCGCGGCCGGTGCGCCGGAGGACGAAGGCAAAAAGTTGCCGTTGCTGGTGGCGGGTGCTCTGTCGACGCTCGAGCCGTCGATCGTCGAAGACGTGCGCCCCAGCGAGATCCGGCAGGTTCCGGTCCGGACTTTGGATTCGATCCTGGCAGAAGCCGGCCTCGATCGTGTCGATTTCCTGTCCATCGACGTGGAGGGCGCCGAGCTCGCGGTGCTGCGAGGTTTCTCGATCGCGCGATACCGGCCGCGGCTGATCCTGGTCGAGGACGACGTCCACGACCTGACCAAGCACGCCTATCTCGCTGCGCACGGCTACAAGCTGGTGCGCAGGACCGCGCTGAACAATTGGTATGTGCCGAGGGATATGCCGTTTCCGATCTCGCCGTTCGGCCGCTGGCAGCTCATCCGAAAGCTCTATCTCGGGACGTGGTGGAGGCGGTTGAAGCGGCAGCGAAAGCTGCGGCGGCGGGAAGCCCGCACAGGGCGCATTGGAAAGACTTGATCCGACCAACGAGGTCGACAGGTAATGATTGATTGCGGGCCTGGAATGCCTTCAACAACAAGGGGACAGGGTTTCGTCGAAGTCCTTGCGCCGACCCGAGTTCCCGGAGAGAGAGCTCCTGCGCACCCGACGCACCGATCGCATGTCAAAAACGTTCACTGCATGAGTCGCTCGGTCGGTCGTCGAGATGCTCGGCGACCAGCTTCCCCAGCACGCGATATCCGGCCTCGTTGAGATGATTCCAGTCGCGCGGGCCGTGCACCGCCCGTATGCTTGCCTCCTTCCGGAGCGCCGGGCGGGCGTCGATGAATCCCGTCCCCTGATCCAGCGATACCGCCCGGATGCGCTCGCACATTGCGTGGCTGCCCGCATAGATCGAGGAAACCGGAAATTTCCTGCCGCTGACCAGGCGCATGTGACCGATCTCCTGGTCCGAGACGATCGGAACATAAATATCCTCCGATACCACTTGCACACCGGCGTAACGGTACACGGTCGCCGGCGACGGAATATAAACGACCGTCGCCGGGATCCCGGGAAATCGGCGACGGAACCAGGCCAGCGCCCGTTCGTAAACGACTATGCCGAGATCGATCTGATGTTCGTTCAAAGCCGAAGAGGGTACGTTGAAAGCCTGGGCGTTGGTTGCGGTGCCGTCGATCATGATGCGATTGATCGGAGCAACGGGCCCTGCCTTGACCACGAGGTTCGGATTCAGGCCGAATTTGACGTGAAAACGAATTACCTGCCAGATCGTATCCCCGAACTCGCCATGGCATCTCCAGCGGACAGCGGCACCATAAGTCTCGTCCAAGAACCGGTCGATCGAGGCTCGGACGTCCGAGTCGCGCGGACGGATGCGATGTTCCAACAGTTTATAATTGTCATCGATGTCGTTTCCTTCGTAAAAATATATGAAAAATCGTTTTGGCTCTTCGATCGTGGGGAAAAGGTAGCAGTAGGCGTCGCCGAAAATTCTGGTGATGCGCAGTACCATGGCTTCCGCGCTGCCGGCCGCGGCGCGTCCCAACGTTACCACGTCGCGTCCCGAAAGCTCGTGGATGATATCCGCGGAATGAAAGGGTTGCGAGCTCCTTCCGTTCTGTGAAAGCAGCCAATCGCCCATACCCTGCGCATACGAGTCTCCGACGAGGGCGATGTAATCTCGCGGAAGATATCGCGACTTGGAAGCCTGCAGAAAGAAATCCGCCCTGTCGGGCAGATACACGCGAAATTTCATGGGCAAGACCGGCAGCACGACCCGGAAAAATACCAGCTCGCAGGCCGCATACGAGATCAAGATGGAGACGACGACCATTGCCGCGTTCAGCAGCGCGGTGCGTCGGCGCGTTCCCGTGCCGGGTTGCAAATCAGGCGACATCGTTGCGGTCTTCGATGATCGGCGGCACGCAGGTTCGAGCGAACATCGAGGCACCTTTGCCCATTGGATCGCGATGTCGCGGCCATCGCCGCTCAGCGGCGCTTGCTCGCTGTTGCGAAATCCCCGGCGATTTGCCGCGCCAGAGGTTGAATGCAGCGATCCTCGACCTCGTTCAGCCGGGCTTCTTCCGACATGTGCCAATCGATCAATCGTTCCCGCCTGAACCAGGCATCGCCGCGCCGAAGCTTCTCCGTGAGCTCCTCGATGGAGCGAGACCAATAATGATTGATCCGCAACTCGTCGCAAAAGTGAGTCTCCTCATCCCCCCACATGCTGAATTGATGCGGGTTGTGGATCGCCCGGATGAGGCGGGGGTTGGCGATGGACTTTGGCCCGCGAAGTTCCGCGGCCCTGCGCGTGTAGGATTCCAGCACGCCGCCGGGAGGTTTGGTCCGATGGCCCGAGGACCCGAAGGTGGCGCGGCGGACCTGAAGGCTGGCAAGATGGCCGTGCGTTTCCAGGATCGGGTGAATATCCCGCTGCTGCGGCGAGAACAGGAATTCGTCGAGATCGAGGAACGTGATCCATCGCGATTGTGCCGCCGCGGAGCGCAGGCAGTGCCGGTACGCCGCTCTTTGCCCCTGCGGTTTCGGCCAGTCCACCAGACTGACGATCCGGCGCTCGAGGAAGGGCGCCAATACCCCACGAAAATCATCCGTGCTGCGATTCTCATAAAGATAAAAGTGCTCGACGCCCACGCCGAGGTGAAAGACCAGCCATTCCTCCAGGTAAGACGCCTCGTTCCGGAAGATCGCGCAGGCCGAGAGGTAATATTGCAGCGGCCGCGCCAAGGCGGCGCGGTCGCGCGCCTTGGCGCGCAGCTCGCGCGGATACCGGATCGCGCGCTTGAGCGCGCGCGCAGCGGGGCCCTTGAACGGGTGCATGAGGGCATTAATCGCCATCGGAACGGGAGGTCAAGAATGTCAATTTCCATCCGCTAGGCGCGCGGAATGGCGTGCCAGCGCGCGGCGATCTGCGGCCATGCGAACTGAGGTGCCCAGTTTGCGCCCTGCACCGCGCGTGCATCAATGTAGATACAGCGTTTCGGAATAGAGCAAGTTGATATCCTCACTGTCGACATTTCCCTTGACGATGATGGAGGGTCCACGATGAGGGCTGCGAACGCTGCGGAGACCCGTATAGCTCGCAAAGCGAGGCAAATAAAGACCGACAATGCCGTAATGTCTCAGCATGTGCCAGTGAACGACAGGCAGCGCTGCGCGAAGCAGGTTGTGATCCGTGGTGAACACCAGGCGCGCAGCGGGAAAGCCGCGTATCTCCTGA
>VAZU01000420.1:292-1576 GCA_005884745.1 Alphaproteobacteria bacterium | reverse complement strand
ACAATTGGATCTGGTTTCATATCCCGTGCGGCTACCTGTTCGCGATCGGCAATCCGCGGGCCGACTGGTGTTTTCGCACCGAGCCCGAGCGTGGGCTCAACGGCCGCAGCCTCGCTTATCCGCGCGGCAAGGTGATCGGCGGCTCCTCCGCCATCAATGCCATGATCTACATGCGCGGCCAGGCGGCGGACTACGACCATTGGCGCCAGCTCGGGCTTGCCGGCTGGGGCTGGGACGACGTGCTGAACTATTTCAAGCGGCACGAGGATCATTTTCTGGGGCCCGGTCCGGCCCATGCGGCGGGCGGCGAATGGCGCATCGAGCCGCCGCGGGTGCGCTGGGACATCACCGATGCGTTCCGCGAGGCGGCGGGAGGGTTGCTGCTATTTCCACGTCAACCAGAGGCGCGGCCGGCGCTGGTCGGCCGCGCGCGGGTTCCTCAAGGGCGCGCTGCGGCGGCCCAACCTGCGGCTGGAGACCGATTGCCTGGTGGACAACGTGCGGTTCGACGGCGGGCGCGCCGTCGGCGTGCGCTGGCGCCGCAACGGCGAGGCGCTCGAAGCCTCGTGCCGCGGCGAGATCATTCTCGCCTCGGGCTCGATCGGCTCGGTGCAGATTCTGCTGCGCTCCGGCGTCGGCCCCGCCGCGCAGCTGCGCGATCTCGGCATTGCCATCGCGCTCGACAAGCCGGGCGTCGGCGAGAATCTGCAGGACCATCTGCAGCTGCGGCTGATCTACAAGGTGCACGGCGTCAAGACGCTCAACGAGACCTACCGCTCGCTGCTGGGCCGCGTCGGCATGGGGCTCGAATACGCGCTGTTCCGCCGCGGCCCGCTGACGATGGCGCCGTCCCAGCTCGGCTTGTTCACCCGCTCCGACCCCGGCCGCGAGCGGCCCAATCTGCAGTTTCACGTGCAGCCGCTCTCGCTCGACAAGTTCGGCGACCCGTTGCACCCGTTTCCGGCGTTTACCGCGAGCGTGTGCAACCTGCAGCCGACGAGCCGCGGTTTTGTCCGCCTGCGCTCCGCCGATCCGGACGAGCGCCCGATCATCCAGCCGAATTATTTGTCGACCGAAGAGGACCGCCGGGTGGCGGCGGATTCGGTTCGCGTCGTGCGGCGGGTCGTCTCGGCGCCGGCGCTGCAGCGTTTTCGGCCGATCGAATACCTGCCGGGCGATTCCGCGCCGGACGACGATGCGGCGCAGGTCAGGGCTGCGGGCGACATCGGCACCACGATCTTCCACCCCGTCGGCACCGCCAAGATGGGGCTAGAGACCGATCCG
>VAZU01000420.1:0-240 GCA_005884745.1 Alphaproteobacteria bacterium | reverse complement strand
GCAACACCAATGCGCCGACCATGATGATCGCCGAGAAGGGCGCCGACATGATCCGCGAGGATCAAAACCGTTGATGGCGAGCTTCGCTGCGTGACTTTAGCCGCGCACCGGCAAACAATCCGCAAGCAAGCATCGGCAAAGCGGCAGTCCGCAGCCGGCGGAGGAGGGGGACATGAACTTGATCGAGCGCGTCAAGGGCATCCTGGTGGATCCCAAGGCCGAATGGCCGCGGGTCAAGAG
>VAZU01000159.1 GCA_005884745.1 Alphaproteobacteria bacterium | reverse complement strand
CGGCGGTCGCGGAGATGCGCCAAAAATTCCCGCAGCTCGATCTGGTGCTGATCGAATCCGGCGGCGACAATCTGGCGGCCACCTTCTCGCCGGAGCTCGCCGATCTCACACTGTACGTGATCGACGTCGCCGCCGGCGACAAGATCCCCTCCAAGGGCGGCCCTGGCATCACCCGCTCGGATCTCCTGGTCATCAACAAGATTGATCTCGCGCCTCACGTCGGCGCCTCGCTCGAAGTCATGGAGCGCGATGCCAAGCGCATGCGCGGCGCCCGTCCGTTCGTGTTCACCGACCTCAGAGCCGGACGCGGCATTGACGCGATCGCGCGCTTCATCGAAGACAAAGGCGGGCTCGGCACGGGGTGAGCCGACCGAAGGGACAAGATGATAGTGCTGCGCAACCCGGCGCTCGCGAATTTCTTCGATCTGTGCGCGATCTCGCGGCCGTTGCCGCGCCACGCCGGCCTGCCGGTCGGGCTGATGCTCGTCGCCCGCAACGGCCACGACGATCGCCTGTTCCGCATCGCCGCCGCGCTCGAGCAGCTTTTGGCGTCCTAGCCCCGAAGCCGACCCTGAGGGAGACCAACATGTGGCCGGATACTCGTCTCATGGACCTGTTGAACATCGAGCATCCGATCGTCCAGGCGCCGATGGCGGGCGCCATGGATTGGGAGCTCGCCGCCGCGGTGTCGGAGGCGGGCGGGCTCGGCTCGCTGCCCTGCGCCATGCTGAAATCCGAGCAGATCCGCGAGCAGGTCGAGAAAATCCGCGGCCGCACCGACAAGCCGATCAACATCAACTTTTTCTGTCACAAGCCGCCGAAGGCGGACAATGCGCGCGAGGCGGCGTGGCGCGATCGCTTGGCGCCATATTATCGCGAGCTCGAGCTCGATCCCGCCGCAGCCGCGAACGCGCCGAGCCGCGCGCCCTTCAATGCCGAGATGTGCGAGGTGCTGACCCAGCTCAAGCCGCGGGTGGCGAGCTTTCATTTTGGCCTCCCCGAGCCGCGGCTGCTGGAGCGCGTGAAAAGAGCCGGATGCATCGTCTTCAGCTCGGCGACGACGGCCGCCGAGGCGCGCTGGGTGGTCGAGCACGGCGCCGATGTGATCATCGCCCAGGGCTACGAGGCGGGCGGCCACCGCGGCATGTTTCTGACCGAGGACCTTGCTGCCCAGGTCGGCACCTTCGCCCTGGTGCCGCAGGTCGCGGATGCCGTCGACGTCCCGGTGATCGCCGCCGGCGGCATCACCGATGCGCGCGGCATCGCCGCGGCGTTCGCGCTCGGCGCTTGCGGCGTGCAAATGGGGACCGCATTCCTGTTCTGCCCCGAGGCGAAGATTTCGGCCCTGCACCGGGCGGCGTTCCGGGCGGCGCGGGACGACGGCACGGCGCTCACCAATGTCATGACCGGCCGGCCGGCGCGCGGCTTTTACAATCGTCTGATGCGCGAACTCGGACCGATTTCCGAGATCGCGCCGGAGTTTCCGCTCGCGGCGGCTGCGGTCGCCCCCTTGCGCGCCAAGGCCGAGGCGCAAGGCTCGGGCGAATTTTCGCCGCTATGGTCCGGACAGGCCGCGGCGCTCGGACGAGAAATGCCGGCGCGCGAGCTGTTGGCGAAGCTCTCCGCCGAGGCGCGGCAGCATCTCGATCGGCTCGCGGGCGCGGCGGGTTGAAGGCGCGCCGCGACCTTGAGGCGACGCAACGAGCGGAGTAAGGGAAACTCCAAGCCGCTGATCGTTGCGCGCACTGCAGGGGAGGGACCGATCATGTCGCATAGAACTCGCCGGGCACTGACCCGGCGCAACGTGCTCGCCGGTGCCGCCGCGGGCACGGCGCTGCTCGCCCTACCCTCGACCCTGCGCGCCCAGGCCCAGGTGCTGAAGATCGCCGTGCTGTTGCCGCGGTCGGGCTATCTCGCGCCCGCCGGCCAGAGCTGTCATCGCGGCGCGCTGCTTGCCCCAAAATTGCTCGCCGGCTACGGCCACAAGGTCGAGCTCGTCCACATCGACATCGAGAGCAATCCGGACGTGGCGCGCACGCAGACCGAGCGCGCGGTCAACGAGGGCGCGCACTGCATCGTCGGCGCGTTCGACTCGGCCTCCACGCTGGCGATCGCCCAGGTCTGCGAGCAGCGTCAGGTGCCGCTCGTCGTCCACATCGGCGCGGCGCCGCAGCTCACCGAGCAGGGCTACAAATTCCTGGTCCGCAATTTCCCCAACGGCGGCATGCTGCTCGGCAACGGCCTGGCTTTGATCAGGGATTTGCTCGCCGCCACCAAGGCGGAACCGAAGACCGCGGCGTTCCTGCACGCCAACGACAATTTCGGAACCGCGCAGCGGCAGGCGATGGACAAGATGTTCCCGACTTCCAACCTGCCGTTCAAGCTCGTCGAATCCATCGCCTACGACCCGAAGGCGCAGGATCTCTCGGTCGAGGTGACCAAGGTCCGCGCCCTCAGTCCCGATCTGCTGCTGGTGGTGACGCGCGCGGCCGATGCCATCAAGCTGGTTCGCGACATGGTGCGCCAGCATTTCCAGCCGATGGCGATGATCTCGCCGGGGTCGCCCGGGCTCTACGACCAGGAATTTTTCCAGGCGCTCGGGGCGCTGGCCGATTTCCACATCTACAACATCCCCTGGGCCAATCCGAAATCGCAGATGACGCAGGCGCTGGCCGCCGCGTTCAAGACCGAGCAGCCCAATCTGCGCTTCGAGCTGGAGTGCTTCAACGTCGGCTTCACGTTCGAGGGCCTGCTCATCGCCTGCGACGGCTTCAAGCGGGCGGGCACGAGCCACGGCCCGGAGTTCATGAAGGCGCTGCGGGAAACCAACATCGCCGATCACGCCATGATCGGCGGCCCGATCCGGTTCGACGAGAAGGGGCAGAACATCGCGATCCCCTCCGCCTGCCTGCAGAACCGCGACCGCACGCCGACCGTCACCTTGCCGGCGGAAGCGGCAACCATGGCGCCGGTGCTGCCGATGCCGCCCTGGCAGGGCCGCAGCTGAGCGCCACGAAATATTGCTCGGATCGGCAAGAGCCGCCGCTGGATCGCGGCGCCTCGTTCCGTAGCGCTGGTGGTCGTTCGGAAAGTTTCTATTTGTTGTCCAGACAATCAGGCGGGTTTACGCTGGGCTGGCGACGGGAATGTCATCGAGCATTCCGTCGAGTTCCGGCCGCAGGATGGTCAGGCCCTTCGGGATTTGGAGCACAGTAGCCGCCAACGCCGCTGATGGCTGCTTGACACTGCTGAATCGTATAGAAGCCGCAGTTGGTGCCTGAGCTTTGGTCGTAGTACGCACACCACGCCGCTGCGTCTGCATAGGTGCCTGCGGCGAACACCAGTGCCACAGCGGCAAGCGTTGTACGAGCGAACATTCGCATATCGAGCTTCCAGCCGCGAGTTTCGATGGTTTCTTGAGTATGGGGCGATTCAACTACACGGCCTGCATTGGCGTGGTTTTGAATGGGGGGCTGCTCTAATTGGAGCGAGACTGCGGAGTAGGGCGTTGGGGGAGGTACCGCACTCACCTCCTATCCCCGCCGAGATCGCATGGACGAATTCGGTATCCGCCATCGTCGCAAAGCGGTCTATTCGGCCAAGATCGTTGCGCGTTCCTCATCGCAGCCGCTTCAGGCGAGAGGTATTGCGGACCGGTGATTACCGCGCCGTATCGGGGTTTGTGGTGGGTTTTGTGCGACCGGGCCATCGACAACGAGTTGCCCAAGGTGATCAGCGCTATCAACACAAGGATGGTGAGTTTCATGGCTGGGATCATAGCACCGACGAAGCGCGGCATTTTCACAAGAACGTGTTGCCAGGAAGGCGTTGCTTGCGGAGGGCTGGGCCGGCCCTTGGAGCAAGCGGATTGGCAAAAGGTGGAGGGATGGTGCGTCGAGCGAAGGCGCAGTTCGATCCCGCCCGACCCGCTGAGCCTTTTGCACCTCGTCGCTCCCTGCACAACGGCAGGGACGTATCTGAGCGCGAATTGCTCGCCATGTGTTTCGGGCGTTCCTGACGCCAGCGGCAGACCGCTTGCAAATATCACGATCTGCCGCGGCGTCTTTCGGGCGCGGTTGATCTGGATCGCGGCGCTCCTTTTCCGCCGGCGATTTCAGGAACTGATGGGCAGAGCGCAACATGGTTGCATTTGACGTAACAGCTCAAGACATTGTGCGGCTGCTTGCTGGCATAATACCCACTGCCTTCATCAGCTATTTTCTTTATCACATAGGACCCGGGATTTGCAGTCCGAGTGCCTTGACAGTCCTGAGGTTGAGGACGAATTCGAACCGGGTTGACTGCATGACCGGCATTTCCGTTGGGCTCGCGCCTTTGAGGATTTGGCCGACATACGCGCCGGCCTGGCGGTACATGCAGGTGATGCTCGGCCCGTAGCTCAGAAGCATCAGGCGACGGCGTGACCGAGCGCCCGGCTGACAGCTTCGGGCTCTTCCTTGATGACCAATAGGAGCACGCGCGCGGGACCTTCGGGTCGCCGGCGGCCTTGTTCCCAGTCGCGGATGGTGCCTTGTGGAATCCCGAAGCGACTTGCGAACGCCGCCTGGCTCAGGCCGAGTCGCGAGCGGATGCCGCGCACGTCGACATCGGCGGGCACGTGCACGCGATAGCTACCAGGCTTTGCCTCGGCGCGAGCGATGGCGCGGGCTCCCTTAGCAGCCTTGATCAGGCGCTTGCCAAACTTGCTCATCTGACCCTTCTCATCTTTCTTTTCACTCTGGCGCGG
>VAZU01000150.1 GCA_005884745.1 Alphaproteobacteria bacterium | reverse complement strand
GCCCTGGCGTCTCCAACCGGCTGCATCCATCTCGATTGGTTCGCGGACGGGCGCGAGCTCGCACTGACATGGAAAGAGCATGGCGGGCCGGCCGTCGACGGACCGCCGCAGGACGAAGGCTTCGGCAGCATGCTCGCCCGTCGAATCGTCAGCGGCCAGTTCGGCGGCCGGCTCTCGCGCGATTGGACACCCGAAGGATTGACGATTCACCTATCCGTGCCGATCGAGCGGCTCGCCAAATAATCGACCGAGCGCGACGGCCCAACGGCATACCCCCCGCGAATGTGACGACCGCCGAAACGCCGTGTAGGATGGCCATCGCGGCGCTGCGGCGCCGCACACCGAGGGGCCAAAATCCAGGCTCGCGGGAGGGAAGCATGGCGAAGGCGGCGCGCGGAACCGGCGAAGCTCGCGAGGGCGAGATCGCCGCGCATTTCCGGCGCTCGCGCGACGCGTTCGACCGCGCGGTCGCCGATCGCGATTTTCTTGCCGACGTGGCGACGATCGCCGGCGTCATCGCCGATGCCTACCGCGGCGGCGGCAAGCTGCTCATCGCCGGCAACGGCGGCAGCGCGGGGGATGCCCAGCACATCGCCGCCGAGTTCCTGTCGCGTTATCTCCTGGACCGGCAGCCGCTGCCGGCGATTGCGCTCACCACCGATACGTCGGTGCTCACCGCGGTCGGCAACGATTATGGGTTCGAACGCGTGTTCGAGCGCCAGGTCCGCGGGCTCGGCCGGCGCGGCGACGTGTTCCTGGCCATCTCGACCTCGGGACGCTCCGCGAACGTGCTCGCGGCATTGCGGGCGGCGCGCGAGATCGGCTTGGTCACCGTCGGCTTCACCGGATCCGGCGCCAACGAGATGCGCGGACATTGCGACCATCTTCTCTCGGCGCCCTCCGAGGAGACCGCGGTCGTTCAACAGATCTATCTCGTGGCCGCGCACGCCATTTGCGGCGTCGTCGAGCGCGAATTGTTCGACCGTTCCGGAGCCTGAGCCGATGCCGGGTCTGAGCTCCACCGCGCTGCGCACCGCCGAGTTCCGGAAAATCCTGCTGATCAAGTTCTCGGCGCTCGGCGACGTCGTGCACAGCATCCCGGTGCTGAACAAGCTGCGGCGGCGCTATCCGTCGGCCGAGATCGATTGGCTCGTCCGCCCGGCGTTTGCCGAGCTCATCGCCCACCATCCCGCCGTGAGCCATGCGATCCCCTTTCCGCGCCGGCGCTGGGCCGGGCCGTTGCGCGAGCAAGGGCCGCGGCTCGCCGCCCTGGCGCGGCTGCTCTTGCAGCTGCGCTCGCGCCGCTACGATCTCGTGATCGATCTGCAGGGGCAATTGCGCAGCGCCATCCCGTACGCATCGGCTTCGATCGCCCACGGCCGGAAATCCGCCGCACGTCCCCGCGCGAGCTACCGGCGGAAGCCTGGAAACATTGCTGGCAGGGCGCCCGCGAAGGCGCATGGCTGGCGTATTCGCATCACATCGCGCTGCCCACGATCGACCTGCACGCGGTCGATCGCTATCTCTGCCTCGGCCCGATGCTGGGGCTCGACCTGGACCCCCCGGATTTTTCCTTCGTCATTCCCGCCGCCGCGCTCGCCCGGGTCGAGCCGTTGCTGTCGGGCGACGGCGCCCGCGGGCCGCTCGAGCAATCCGCGCCGATCGTGCTCGCGCCGAGCACGCGTTGGGAAACCAAGCACTGGCGCCGCGAGGGTTTTTGCGAGGTCGCGCGGTACTTCGTGGCGAAGGGCCGTGCGGTCGCGCTGATCGGGTCGGCCGAAGAGCGCATCGCCTGCGATGCGATCGCGGCGGCCGCGCCCGGCACGTTGAACCTCGCCGGCCGGACCAGCGTGCCCGAGCTGGCGGCTCTGCTGCGGTGCTGTGCCGTCTGCGTGACCAACGATTCGGGTCCCATGCACCTTGCCGTCGCGCTCGACCGGCCGGTGGTGAGCATGTTCGGACCTTCCGACCCGCTGTGGATCGGCCCCTACCGCCGACCAGACGCGGTCATCCGCGTCAACCTGCCCTGCTCGCCATGTTATTTGCGCGAGCTCTCCCGCTGCCCGTATGACCATGCCTGCATGCGGCAAATCTCCGGCGCAACCGTGATCGAGCGCATCGAGGCGACCCTTGCCGCCGCCGATCCCTTGACCGTGTTGCCCGTCGCGGCAGCCCGCTAAGGAGATCTTCACCGCGATGCGTCAGGCCAAGCGGCTAGCTACGCGATCGGGGCGGCAAAACGCATGACCATCCTCGTCACCGGCGGCGCCGGCTATATCGGAAGCCAGATGGCGTACCAGCTCGTCGATTCCGGCGAGCGGGTGGTCGTGCTGGACAATCTGTCGACCGGCTTCGATTGGGCGATCCCCCCCGGAGTGCCGGCGGTCGTGGGCGACGTGGGCGACGCGCGTCTCCTCGACGCGCTCATGGCCGAGCACCGCGTCCGCGCCATCCTGCATTTCGCCGCCTCGGTCGTGGTTCCCGAATCGGTCGCCGACCCGCTGCGTTATTACCGCAACAACACGGTGAACTCCCGCAGCTTGATCGAGGCCGCCGTCCGCGGCGGGGTCGAGCATTTCATCTTTTCCTCGACCGCGGCCGTCTATGGCGAGCCGAGCAAAATCCCGGTTGCGGAAGACGCCCCGCCCCGGCCGATGTCGCCCTACGGCTCCTCCAAGCTGATGGCCGAGATCATGCTGCGCGACGCCGCACAGGCGCACGGTTTCCGCTATATGATCTTGCGGTATTTCAACGTGGCCGGCGCCGATCCGCGGCTGCGTACCGGCCAATCGACGCGCGGTGCGACGCATCTCATCAAGGTCGCGGTCGAGACCGCGCTCGGCCTGCGGCCCAAGCTGGAAATATTCGGCACGGATTACCCGACGCCGGACGGTACCTGCATCCGCGACTATATCCATGTCGGCGATCTCGCCGCCGCGCATTCCGATGCGCTCCGATACCTGCGGGACGGGGGAGAGTCGCTCACGCTCAATTGCGGCTACGGCCGCGGTTTTTCCGTTCTCGAGGTGATCGACGCGGTCAAGCGCGCGTCCGGCGTCGATTTTCGCGTGGATTTTGCCGCGCGCCGCCCGGGCGATCCCACCCGTATCGTCGCCGCGGCGGATAAAGCGCGGGCCCTGCTCGGCTGGCAGCCGCGGCTGGGCGATCTCTCGACCATCGTCGCGCATGCGCTGGCATGGGAGCGCAAACGCATGGCGCTCGGGAGCGGGCAGGCGCACGCCGGCTGATTTCCCCTTGAAAAATCCGCCCGCGAGGGGCAAGGAACGGGGCTCGGCGAGGCCGGTCCGGCGTTCGCGATTCGCGGACTTTCGGCGGCGGTGGAAGGCGGATGTTCAAGTCGAAGCTCGCGTCCTTGTTTGCCGATCCTTACGGCGCACCTGCCCTGGTGCGGCGGCTGTTGACGGAGCAGGGGCTCGACAATTGGCGGCGCTACGCCGTGTCGTTCGCCCTGATGGGCGTCGCCGCCGGCTGCACGGCGTTCTCCGCCTATCTGATCGGGCAGCTGGTCAACCAGGCCTACGTCCAGAAGGATTTCCCCGGCATCGTCGGGCTCGGCATCCTCACCGTCGTGCTGTTCGCGGTGAAGGGAGCGAGCACCTACGGCAACGTCCTGGTGCTGTCGCGGATCAGCAATCGCATCGTCGCGCAAAATCAGCGCAAGGTATTCGACAAGCTGCTCAACGAGAGCATCGGCTTCATCACCGCGCGGCATTCCTCCGAGTTCATTGCCCGAATGTCGGCCGGAGCTTCGGCGGCAAGCGCGGTGCTCAACATGCTGATCACGGCGGCGGGCCGCGATTTCCTGTCCCTGGTCGGCCTCACCGCGGTGATGGTGATCCAGGATCCGGTGATGTCGATCGCGAGCTTCATCGTCGCGCCGCCCGCCATGCTGGTGCTGCGCAAGCTGATCCGCCGCATCCATAGCGTCGCCAGGAACCGCTACACCGGCGGCGCGCAGATGCTGGAGGCGATGCAGGAGGCGATCCAGGGCATCCGCATCGTCAAGGCGTTCACGCTGGAAGAGGCGATGCTGCAGCGGCTCGATCGCACCGTCGACGCGGTCGAGCATGAATCCAACGTGATGGCGCGGGTGACGAACCGCACCACTCCGGTGATGGAGACGCTCGGCGGCATCGCCGTGGCCTTCGCGGTGGTCTACAGCGGCTATCGCGTGATCATGACCGGGGCGACCCCCGGCGAGTTCTTCTCGTTCATCGCCGCCTTCCTGCTCGCCTACGAGCCCGCCAAGCGCCTGGCGCGGCTCAATCTCGACCTGCACAGCAATCTGTTCGGCGTGAAGATCCTGTTCGAGCTGATCGACGGCACGCCGACGGAGCCGATCGAGGACGGCAAGCCGCCGCTGCGCCTGCAGCGGGCGCGCATCGAGTTCGCCGCCGTGCGCTTCGCCTATCGTCCCGACGAGCCGGTCATGCGCGACATGAGCTTCGTGGCCGATCCGGGAAAGATCACGGCCCTGGTCGGCCCCTCGGGCGGCGGCAAGTCGACGGTGCTGGCGCTGCTGCTGCGCTTCTATGAGCCGCAGGGCGGCAGCATCTTGATCGACGGGCAGGACATCCTGGCGGTATCGCGGCGCTCGCTGCGCCGCCAGATCGGCTACGTCGGCCAGGACGTGCATCTGTTCGGCGGCTCGATCCGCGACAATATCGCGTTCGGCCGGCTCGGCGCGCCGGAAGAGGCGATTCTCGCCGCCGCCAAGGCCGCCCACGCCCACGATTTCGTCATGAGCTTCCCGCAAGGCTACGACACGCAGGTCGGCGAGCACGGGCTGCAGCTTTCCGGCGGCCAGCGCCAGCGCATCGCGATCGCGCGCGCCTTGATCAAGGATGCGCCCATCATCCTGCTCGACGAGGCGACCGCATCGCTCGACAGCGAATCCGAGCGCCAAGTCCAGGATGCCATGGGCCGTTTGTGCCAAGGCCGCACCACGCTGGTGGTGGCCCATCGTCTGGCCACGATCATGCACGCCGACCGCATTCTCGTGGTCGAGGCCGGCGCCGTCGTCGAGTCCGGCCGGCACGAGGAACTGCTGCGCAAGGGCGGCCGCTACGCCTCGTTCTATCGCCTCCAGCTCAAAGATCAGGCGCCGCCGCCCGAGCCGATCGCGCTGGGCGCCGCATCGGCTTGAAGATCCGGCCGCGCGGATTTGATGAGGGAGCGAGGCTGATGAGCGCGGACCGACGCTATGTGATCGATCCCCCGCCGCAGCCCGCGCTCGCGGTCGCCGGGTCGGATCGGCTGTTTCCGGTCCGCCGCGTATGGTGCGTAGGGCGAAATTACGTCGAGCACATAAGGGAAATGGGCCAAGACGAGCGCGCTCCGCCGTTCTTCTTCGCCAAGCCCGCCGACGCGCTGGTGCCCGACGGGTCGAGCATCCCCTACCCTGCCCTGACCAAGGACCTGCATTTCGAAGTGGAATTGGTGGTGGCGCTCAAGGCCGGCGGGCGCGACGTCGCGCCCGAGCGGGCGCTCGACCTCGTCTTCGGTTACGCGGTCGGGATCGACCTCACGCGCCGGGATCTGCAGATCGCCGCGCGCGAAGTCAAGCGTCCGTGGGAGATCGGCAAGGCGTTCGATCATTCGGCGCCCTGCGGGGCGCTCAAGCCGGCCGCCGAAATCGGCCATCCGGCCAAGGGCCGCATCCGGCTTTCGGTCAACGGCACGGTGCGCCAGGACGGCGACCTCGAGCAATTGATCTGGAGTGTGCCGGAGGTCATCGCCAAGCTGTCGCAGCAGGTGGCGCTCGCCGCGGGCGACGTGATTTTCACCGGCACGCCCTCCGGCGTGGGCGCCACCGTGGCGGGCGACCGGATCGAGGCCGAGATCGACGGCGTCGGCAAGCTCGCGGTGACGATCGCGCCGCCGCTGCGCCCCGCGCACGCCCGATGAGTTCGCGCCGAGGCCTGCCGGTCGGGTGAGCAAAGCCATGTCGGCGTCGGCGCGAATCCTCGAGATCGGCGATTTTCATTATGTGAAAGACCAATATCCCGAGCGCACCACGCTGTTGTGGACCGGAGGGCGCTCGCCGCTGCTCGACCGATCGCAATATTTCGACTGCACCCCCGCGCGCTTCCTGCGGGCGATGGCCGAGGTGCGGGCCGGGCGCTACGACCTCGTCGTCGCCTACATGGGCCTGCGCAGCCCCTGGCATCCGCGCAATTGGCTGCGCGCGCTCTCGGCCGAGCCGATGCGACCCCTCACGGCGCTGAGCCGCGTGTTCGGCGTAAGCTGGCTGCGCTTCATTTCCATCCCGGCACCGCTCGTCGCGCTCGACATGAACGACGCCTTCATCCTGGGCCGCCACAATTTCTTTCTGCTCGACAAGGCGGATCTCGTCTTCAAGCGCGAACTGCCGGTCGATCGCTGGCATATGCTGTGTCATTCGCTGCACCCGATGCTGCCGACCCGCCGCATCCGGCGCCAGCCGCGCTGGCAAGAGCGGCTCGCGAAAATCCAGCCGATCGCCTTGCCCGCGCCCGTGATCGACACCGGCTCAGCCGGACACGGCGGGTTTCCGCAAAAAACCGTCGACGTGTTCTTCAGCGGCAATGTCGCGGAAAATTCCTGGGTCCGCCGCACCGGCATGGCGGAGCTCGAAGAATTGGCG
>VAZU01000149.1 GCA_005884745.1 Alphaproteobacteria bacterium | reverse complement strand
AAGGATCGGCTAAGACCACGGCGAAAGCTAGGCAAAGATCCCTGTTGTCCCTCGCGGATCTCGGCGCAGACTGCTTGGCCGAAACCAAAGCTCCAGCCGGGGCTTTCATCCCCGGGTTCGACCCGGTATGGATGGGGCTGCCGTCGGGTTCCGCCAGCGAGCAAAGGATGGTGTCATGACCGCCAGGACGAGCTTCCGAGGCTCCTTCACCGCGCTCGTCACCCCGTTCAAGAACGGCTCGCTCGACGAGAAGGCGTTTCGCGGGCTGGTGGATTGGCAAATCGCGGAGGGAACGCAGGGGTTGGTGCCGGTGGGGACCACCGGCGAGAGCCCGATGCTCAGCCATGACGAGCATCGGCAGGTGGTGGAATGGTGCGTCGAGCAGGTGAACCGCCGCGTTCCCGTGGTCGCCGGCGCGGGCTCGAACTCGACCGCGGAGGCGATCGCGTTCGCCCGGCACGCGGAAAACGCCGGAGCCGATGCCGTCCTGATCGTGACGCCCTATTACAACAAGCCGACCCAGGAAGGTCTCTACCAGCACTTCAAGGCGATCAACGACGCGATCGGCATTCCGATCTTCATCTACAACATTCCGTCCCGCTCCGTGATCGACATGTCGGTCGACACCATGCGGCGGCTGTTCGAGCTCGCGAATATCGCCGGCGTGAAGGACGCCACGGCCAATGTCGTGCGGGTTTCCCAGCAGCGCCAGGCGATCGGGCCGGAGTTCAATCAGCTCTCGGGCGAGGACGCGACCGCGCTCGGGTTCATGGCGCACGGCGGCCACGGCTGCATTTCCGTGACTTCGAACGTGGCGCCGCGGTTGTGTGCCGAGTTCCAGGCCGCATGCCTGCGCGGCGATTACGCAACCGCGCTCGAGCTTCAGGACAAGCTGATGCCGCTGCACACCACGCTGTTCATCGAGACCAATCCGGCGCCGGCGAAATTCGCGCTTGCGCTGCTGGGCAAGTGCGCGGAGACGGTGCGCCTGCCGATGGTGCCGGTCGCGGAGCATACGCGAAGCGCCGTGCGCGAGGCCATGGTTCATGCCGGACTGATCAATTGACCGGCGATGGTGGAGAAGCCGGAACGCGCAATCAAGGTCGTCGCGGACAATCGCAGGGCGCGCTTTCATTACGAAATCGGCGATACCTACGAGGCCGGCATCGCGCTGACCGGGACCGAGGTCAAATCGCTGCGGCAGGGCAAGGCGACGATCACCGAATCCTATGCCGCGGAGCAAGCCGGCGAATTGTGGCTCTACAACGCCCATATCCCCGAATATCTGCAGGCGAACCGCTTCAATCATTCTCCGCGGCGGCCGCGCAAGCTGCTGCTGCATGCCCGTGAAATCCACAAGCTCAGGGGTGCGGTGGAGCGCGAGGGCATGACGCTCGTGCCCCTGAAGCTCTATTTCAATCCGAAGGGCCGCGCCAAGATCGAAATTGCGATCGCGCGCGGCAAGAAATTGCACGACAAACGTGAGACCGAAAAGCAGCGCAGCTGGCAGCGCGAGCGGGCGCGGTTGATGCGGGAAAAGGGATGAGACGGCAGGCCCTTCGGTCAACCTCGGTCAGGCGCCGGGCTGCCAAACAATGAGCCTCGAAATCCATTCGTTGCGGATCGACGGCATAAAGCTGATCCGATCGAAGCGCATCTCGGACGCTCGCGGCTATTTTGCCGCGACGTACGTGCGGTCCGAGTTCGCCGCCGCCGGGATCGATCACGAATTCGTCCAAGATAACGAGTCGAGGTCGGGCGCCGCCGGAACCATCCGCGGCCTGCACTTCCAGATTCCGCCGTTCGCGCAAACCAAGCTGGTTCGCGTTCTGCGAGGGCGGATCCTCGATGTCGTCGTGGATCTGCGGCGCTCTTCCCGAAGTTACGGCAAGCATCTGGCAATCGAGCTGAGCGAGGCGGCGGGAGAGCAGCTCCTGGTCCCGGCAGGGTTTGCCCACGGCTTTTGTACGCTGGAGCCCGACAGCATAGTCTTCTATAAGGTCGACAACGTGTATTCCGCCGAGCACGACCGCGGCGTCCATTGGGCCGACGCCAGCTTGGGCATCGAGTGGCCCGTCGCGGCGGCCGATGCAATCGTTTCGGAGAAGGATCGGGGGCTTCCGCAGTTTCGCGAGCTTCCGGCCTATTTCGATTGAGGGGAGCGCTGATGCGCGTGCTGGTGACCGGAGGGGCGGGGTTCATCGGATCCGCGGCATGCCGGCGGCTGGTGGCAGAAGGAATATCGCTCCTAAACGTCGACAAGCTGACCTATGCGGCAAATCTCCAATCGCTGGCCGCAATCGCCCAGCATGCGCGCTACGCATTCGAGCGCGCGGATATCTGCGAGCGTGCGGCAATGGACCGTATTTTCCGGCAATTCGAGCCCGATGCGGTGCTGCACCTCGCGGCGGAGACTCACGTCGACCGGTCGATCAGCGATTCGTCCGCATTCATTCACACCAATGTCGTCGGCACGTATCAGCTGCTCGAAGCCGCGAGAAGATATTGGGAAGCATTGCCGACCGGTCGCCGCGCCCGGTTTCGCTTCGTTCACGTTTCGACCGACGAGGTCTTCGGCTCGCTGGGCCCGCAGGGCCGGTTCCGAGAGGATTCGCGATATCAGCCGAGCTCGCCCTATTCGGCCAGCAAGGCCGGGTCCGACCATCTGGCAAGCGCCTGGTACAGAACTTATGAGCTGCCGGTGATCATCTGCAACGCCTCGAACAATTACGGTCCGTATCAGTTTCCCGAAAAGCTCATTCCATTGGCCGTACTCAATGCGTTGGAAGGAATCCCGCTTCCGGTTTACGGCGACGGATCCAACGTTCGCGACTGGCTCTATGTCGAAGATTTCGTCGACGGGTTTCTGAAGCTGTTGGACCGCGGCCGGCCCGGAGAAAGCTATAATTTCGGAGGCGGCAACGAGTGCTCGAACTTGAACGTCGCCAAGCTGATCTGCGGCATTCTGGATCGCATTGCTCCGATTTCGCGATCGCGAAATTCGCTCATCGCCTTCGTCCCCGACCGCCCCGGCCATGACCTGCGGTACGCGATCGATGCCACGAAGGCGCAGCGCGAACTCGACTGGCGACCTCGCGTCGAGCTCGAGCGCGGTCTCGAGCTGACAATACGCTGGTATGTGGAAAATCGGGCGTGGTGGGAACCGCTGCGCCGGAACGTCTACCGCGGCGAGCGGCTCGGCCTCGTTGATGTGCAGCGCTGAATGTCCATGAGACCGATCCTTGTCGCCGGCAGGTCCGGCCAGTTGGCGCGCGGCCTCGTGGAATCGGCGGCGCGGCGCGGAACAAACCTGGTGGCGATCGGGCGCCCGCAACTCGATCTGGAGCATGCGGGCAGTGTCGAGCAGCTGGCACGCGCGATCGAGCCCAGCGCCATGGTGAACGCGGCCGCGTATACGGCTGTCGACCGAGCCGAATCGCAGCCCGAGCGCGCCTTCGCGGTCAACCGCGACGGGGCCGGGCAGCTCGCCGCGCAAGCGCAAAAGATGGGCGTGCCGTTGATCCACATTTCAACCGACTACGTGTTCGACGGTCGAAAATCATCCTCCTATGACGAAACAGATGCCGCCGCCCCGCTCGGAGTCTATGGGCGCTCGAAGCTCGAGGGCGAGGGCGCCGTCCGCACAGCCTGTCCGGCAGCGGTCGTGCTTCGGACCTCGTGGGTTTACAGTCCCTACGGGCGCAATTTCGTAACCACGATGCTGCGGCTTGCCGAGACGCAAGACCAGGTTCAGGTCGTCGATGACCAATGGGGCGCGCCGACCGCCGCAAGCGATTTGGCAGACGCGATCCTCGATATCCTGGGCCAGGTGGACGGTGACGGTTTCGGACCTCGCGCCGGCCTCTATCACCTGGCCGGCCAGGGCGAGGCCACCTGGCACGTTCTTGCCTCCGCGATCTTCGCGGGATGGGCAAGGCGCGGGCGCAGAGTG
>VAZU01000164.1:1237-10651 GCA_005884745.1 Alphaproteobacteria bacterium | reverse complement strand
GTCGGCGTAGAGCAGCTTGCCCTGCCGGCCGGCGGCCGCATCGGTTCCGGTCGCCAGCATGGTATGGATCGGGTTCCAGCGTCCGCCGAACAGGCCGGTCTGCGGGCCGTTGCGGTCGAGCGGGATGCCGAGCGCGAAGCTCTCGCCGCGCTTGATCAGGCCCGCCGCGGCGACGATGTCCTCCGGCGTGACGTGATTGAGCGTGCCGATCTGGTCGTCGCGCCCCCAGCGGCCCCAGTTCCTCAGCTTCTCGGCGGCTTCGTACACCGCCTGCTTGTTGACGCTGATGCTCATCGGCGCTCTCCCTGTTCTTGTTTGGACCGCCATCGGTCAGAACCCGACCTGGTCGCCGCCCTTGAGCGAAAGAATCTCGCGGGCTTCGTCCGGGCTCGCGAGCTCGAGCCCCAGCCCCTCGACGATCTGGCGCGCCTGTTTGACCTGCATGGCGTTGGATTCGGCGAGCTTGCCCGGCCCGATCCACAGCGAGTCCGATCCACAGCGAGTCTTCGAGCCCGACGCGCACGTTGCCGCCCATGGCGGCGGCCATGGCGGCGATCGGCATCTGGTTGCGGCCGGCGCCGAGCACGGACCAGTGATAGTTCTCGCGCCCGAACAGCCGGTCGGCGGTGCGCCGCATATGGATCACGTCCTCCGGATGCGGGCCGATGCCGCCGAGGATGCCGAACACCGATTGCACGAACAACGGCGGCTTGACCACGCCGCGCTCGGCGAAATGCGCTAGCGTGTAGAGATGGCCGATGTCGTAGCACTCGATCTCGAACCTCGTGCCGTTCTCGGCGCAGGTGGTGAGGATGTGTTCGATGTCCGCGAAGGTGTTCTTGAAGATGCGTTCGCGCGAGCCGTCGAGATACGGCCTCTCCCATTCGTGCTTGAAGTTCTTGTAGCGCGCCAGCATCGGGAACAGCCCGAAATTCATCGAGCCCATGTTGAGCGAGGCGACCTCCGGCTTGAAGGTGGCGGCGGGGCGCACCCGCTCCTCGATCGACATCGTCGGCGCGCCGCCGGTGGTGATGTTCACCACCACGTTCGAACGCTGCTTGATCACCTTGAGGAACGGCGCGAACGCCTGCGGCGACTGGTCGGGCCTGCCGTCCTTGGGATCGCGCGCGTGCAGATGCACGATCGCGGCGCCGGCTTCGGCGGCGCCGATCGCCGCATCGGCGATCTCGCTCGCCGTGATCGGCAGGTGCGGCGACATCGTCGGCGTATGGATCGAGCCGGTGACCGCGCAGGTGATGATGACTTTCTGGCCCTTGGCCATGAGGTTGCTCCCTTTATGAACGGTTGAACCGTGATCCGTCATCCTGAGGTGCTCGCGCATTTCGATGATAAACCTCATCCTCGGCGGCGCGTAGCGCGAGCCTCAAAGGATGCACGGCCATCGGTCGTCCGTTGTTTCCAAGGTCCGTGACCGTCGCCCTTCGAGGCTCGCGCCGCGCTTTGCTGCGGATGCCGATCGACCTCACCTGCGCGAGCACCTCAGGGTGACGGAGTAAGCGCGTCATTCTTGGCTGCCGCCCATCATGAGCGTCACACCTTGCCCAGCGCGGCGAGCACCACGCCGGGCGTGATCGGCATCTCGGTGATCGGCGCCGCCCCGAGCGGGGCGAGCGCGTCGTTGACCGCGTTCAGGACCGCGCCCGGTGCGCCGGCGGTGCCGGCTTCGCCCGCGCCCTTGGCGCCGAGCTCGGAATCCGCGGTCGGCGTCTCCACGTGGGCGACGTCGATGTCGGGCATTTCCGCCGCCATCGGCACCAGATAATCGGCCATGTTGCCGTTGAGGAGCTGGCCCTGCGCGTCGTAGACGCAATGCTCGAACAGCGCCGCGCCGATGCCCTGCACCACGCCGCCACGAAATGCCGGGTGAGCTTGACGAAGCCGCTCGCCGGATCGACCTCGAGCCAGCATGCCTGCACGCCGTTGGTGAAGGCGAACGGATAGGCCCGCGGCACGTAATGCCGAACCGCCATCAGCTCGGCCTGGAAATCCGGCGGCAGCGTATCGGGACGGAAATAGGCGATGCGCGCCACTTCCTCGAGTTCGATGCGCTCGCGGCCGCTGTCGGCGTCGACCACGATGCCGCTGCGGATGTCGAGCGCTTTCGCCTCGGCCTGCAGGATGCTGGCGGCGACCGCGAGCACGTTCGCCCGCAGCGCCTTGCCGGCCTGCCAGGCGGCTTCGCCGCCGATCCCCGCGCCCCGCGACGCCCAGGTGCCGCCGCCGTACGGCGTATGGTCGGTATCGCCGGTGATCACGCGCACGCGCTCGATCGAAACTCCCATCACCGTCGCCTCGATCTGCGCGATCACGGCCTCGGTCCCCTGTCCCTGCTCGGTCACCCCGCTGTGGCAGATGATTGCGCCGGTCGCGTCGAGCCGCACCAAAGCGCCGTCCTGCGAGGAGATCCGCGCGCCGCCGACCCCGTAGAACGCCGCGCTCGGATTGGTCACTTCGATGAATGCGGCGAAGCCGATGCCGCGAAAGACGCCGCGCCGGCGCAGGCTCTCCTGCTCGCGGCGCAGGCTTTCGTAATCCATCAGCGCGATCAGCTTATCGAGGGAAGCGTGGTGCGACAGCTTCTCGAATTTGAGCCCCGATGCCGATGCGCACGGATAGGAATCGTCGGCCACGAGGTTGCGCCGCCGCAGCTCCAAAACATCCATGCCGATTTTGCGCGCGGCGAGCTCGACCAGCCCTTCGGTCACCGCGGCCGCGATCGGATGGCCGACCGCGCGGTACTGGCACATCACGTTCTTGTTCTGGAACACCACGCGCGTCCGCGCCCGGTAATTCGGGCAGGCGTAGGGACCGCCCACCAGGTTGACGATCTGGTTCGCCTCGATGCCGCTGGTGCGCGGATAGACCGAATACGGGCCGATGCCGGTGAGATCGTCGATCTCGAACGCGGTGATGCGGCCGTCGTTCTTGACCCCGATCCGCGCCTTGACCCGGTGATCGCGCGCGTGAATGTCGGACACGAAGCTCTCGATGCGGTCGGCCACGAATTTCACCGGGCGTTTGAGCAGCTTCGAGAGCGCCGCGGTCGCCATCTCGTCGGCATAGACGTGCACCTTGATGCCGAACGAGCCGCCGACGTCCTTGCACAAAACCCGCACCTGGTGCTCGTCGAGCCCGAGATGCTTGGCGAAGATGTTCTGCATCATGTGCGGGGCCTGGGTGCCCTGATAGACGGTGAGGCGCGCCTCGCCGGGATTCCAGTCGGCGACGATCGCGCGCGGCTCGAGCGTCACTCCGGTGTGGCGGCCGAACACGAACGTCGCCTCGACGACGGCATCCGCATCGCGGAACGCCTGATCGACCTCGCCGGCGTCCAGCCTGCGCTCGAACGCGAGGTTGTCGCCGAGCTCTGCGTGGATGACCGGCGTTCCCGGATCGAGCGCGGCCTCCGGATCGGCGACGGGCGCGAGCGGCTCGTATTCGACGCCGACGAGCTCGGCCGCGTCCTCGGCCAAGGCACGGGTCTTCGCCAGGACGGCGGCGACCGCCTCGCCCTGCCAGCACGCCTTGGCGACCGCGATGGCGTGCTGCGGCGCCGATTTCAGTCCCTTCAGATGCGTGAGCACGCCGACCCATGGCGTGCACACGTTTGCGAGCTCGGCACCGATGACGACCGCGGCGACGCCGGGCGCGCGCTTTGCCGCCGCCGTATCGATCGCGCGGATCCGAGCATGCGCGTGGGGGGAACGCACGAAACAGACATGCACCATGCGCGGCAGCACGACGTCGCTGACGAACTGGCCGCGGCCCTCGAGCAGGCGCTTGAGATTCGGCCGCGGTACCGCGCGGCCGATATAGGAGTTCGGCCGGTCGAGCGGAGATAACCCGGAAGTTTTGTGGCTCTTTTCCATGATGTTCACCGACCCCGCCCCGGATCGCCTTCGGCGATCCGACCCTTCCCTTGCAGGGGAGGGATTTTTGCTCTGGCGCGGGCGACGGTCTCGATCGCGTCCACGATGGCCTGATAGCCGGTGCAGCGGCAGTAATTGCCGGAAAGCTGCGCGCGGATTTTTGCGCGCGACGGCACGCCGCCAGCAGCATGCCGGGCGTGCAGAACCCGCATTGCAGCGCATTGCGCGTCGCGAATGCTTGCTGCAAATCGGCGATGGTTCCGGAATCCGCCACGCCCTCGATCGTGTCGACCCGGGCGCCGTCGCATTGCACCGCCAGCATCAGGCAGCCGCGCACGATGGCGCCGTCGAGCAGCAATGTGCAGGCGCCGCAAACGCCGTGCTCGCAGCCGATGTGGCTTCCGGTGAGCCCGAGGTTTTCGCGTACGAACTCGACCAGGGTCTGGCGGGCCTCGACGCTCTCGCAAAATTCCTCGCCGTTGACGGTGAGACGGATCTCGTGGCTGTGTCCGCTCATGTGTGTCCCGCCATGAGCTGCTGCGCGACGCGCTCGAGCAGCACGCCGGCCAGATGTTTCTTCACCGCAGCGCTCGCCTGCAGGTCGTCGGGCGGATCGAGGTCCCGCGCGAGCGCGGAGGCTGCGGCGGCAATTCGCAGCGGATCTGCGGCCAACGCGGCTTCGGCGTTGCGCGCGCGCACCGGCGTTGCGCCGACCCCGAAATAGACCAGGCGAATCGCGCGCAGGCCGTCACCTTCGGCCCGCGCCTGTGCGGCCAGCCCGACCATCGCGTAATCGCCGTGCCGGCGGGAAAATTCGGCGAAACCGAACCGGCTGTCGCGAGTAGCGAGCGGCACGCGAATGGCGGTGACCACGTCGCGCGGCGAGAGCACGGTCTCGAACAGGCCGCGGAAAAATTGCTCCGCCGCCACGCTACGCCGGCCATCCGGGCCGGCGAGCGACACCTCGCCGCCGAGCGCGACGAGACAGGCGGGGAGCTCCGCGGCCGGATCGGCGAACGCAATCGAGCCGCCGATGGTGCCGCGGTTGCGGATCGCCGCGTGCCCGATGTGCGGCAGTGCCATCGCGATGAGGGGAGCGTACCGGGCAACGAGATCGGAGCGCTCGGCTTGCGCATGCCGCACCAGCGCGCCGATCTCCAGCATGCCGTCTTTGACGGCAATGCCGTCGAGCCCGGGAACGGCGTTGATGTCGACCAGGAGGTCCGGGCTCGACAGCCGCATGTTCAGTGTGGCGATCAGCGACTGGCCGCCCGCGAGCACACGCGCCTCCGCGGAGGCGCCGCCGAGAAGCTCGATCGCATGGTCGAGCGAAAAAGCCTTCGCGTAGGCGAATGCCGCGGGCTTCATCTCCCTCCCCGTCGCGCGCGCGTTTCATCCGGCGCTTGCGCGCATCATCGAAGATCGGCCGCCGCCCAGCAAGCCGGGAAATTCACGGCCGGCTGCGGTCGGAACGGGAAACCTTGAGTTTCGCGGGAGCGGTGCGCCGATCGGGCTCGAGCCGCAGCCCCATGGCGGCAGGCGACGGGGGCGGCGGCGTCGCCTCGTTCCTGGCGAACTGGAAGCCGACGATGCCGCAGGCGGCAACGGCATATTGCCGCTCGAGGTCCCCGATGATGCGGGTCGTGCCGGCGTAGGCGGGCGACTTCGTCTCGTCGGCGGAAATGATCAGGCCGAAGATCTCGATGGTGTCGGCGCGGGCTTCGCCGGGCTTGACCGCGAACTGCCGGGTTTTTGCCGATAGCACGTTGTCGAACTTGTCGAGCAGGTCGACCGTCACCCCGTCGATCGGCCTGATGCCGGAGTTGCGGATCGACAGGCCCACGCTGACCACGAAGATCTGCCCCATGCCGTCCTTGAACACGGATTGCACATTGGCGCGGCAGGGCTCGACGTAGAGATATTTGTGCTCGTTGGCGTCGAACGTCTGCGCGAGCGCGGCGCTTCCCGCGCAGCAGATCGACAGAATCGGAGCGAGCAAACCGATGGCGCGCATGTTCGGCTCCCCAGCCGTGCCGACCGCAATGCCGCGCCCCTCACGCAACGACAGCGCCGAGCGGTCGTTGTTTTGAACGTCCCGTGTGACAAATGGTTCCTAGGAATTCGATGCGGGCAGCCGATTGCCGGTTCAGACCTTTGCTAAGGACGAAGTTTTAATGCCCCTACCGAATCGAGGCGGTTGGTTCCCCTCCCCCGCGAGTGAAGCGAGCAACGCGGAGGGGTTAGGGGTGGGGGGCGCTTTGAATCGCATCATCCCCGGCCCCCCACCCGGCTCGGTGCAGGCCAAGTCGGATGTTTCCGACTTGGCCAATGATCATCGCCGAAATCGGCAACAGCCGATTTCGGGTGGCACCTTGCCACCCTCCCCGCCGCTCGTCCAAGTCGGATGTTTCCGACTTGGCCCAATCATAAAATGGCCGAACCCGGGAACACCCGGGTTCGGCGGGGGGAGGGTATCTGCTCTCGCTGTTTGTGACTCAACTCTTGCAAAATGTGCGGACGCTAGCTCCCGCCGGCCTTGCGCGTGGCGTCCCACCACGGGCAGGTGCCGGGCGCGAGCGTGTAATTGCCCTCGATCACCTGCACCGGCGGGCGCTGTCGCTCGAGCGCGGCGCGCCCGCGCATCTCCCGCGCCTGCGCGAGCTGGTCCGCCGGAATCCAGGTGCGCTCGTGACCCCACAGGCTCGGCCCGTGGGTCATCTCCACCGCTTTCCAGCTGTCGGGGTCGATCGAGCGGCCGCCCCAGCCGTACTCGACCAGGAAGCCGGACGGCGTGCGGGAATAGAACGAGGTCATGAAATCGTTGGTGTGCCGGCCGAGCGTCGCGGCGATGCGGCCGTCCTCGCGCGAGGCGAGATCATAGGCCTGGCCGACGTCGTCGAGCATGTAGAGCTCGACCATGAGATGATGGATGCCGTTCTGTCCGGTCTCCAGCACCGCGAAACTGTGGTGGCGCGGATTGACGTGGAAGAAATAGATCTTGAACGGCTCGAGCATGTAGTCGCTCAGCCGCAGCCCGAGCACGTCCTGATAGAACCACAGCACGTCCTCGACGCGCTCGACCGTGAGCACGACGTGGCCCATGCCGAGCGGCCCGGTGCGGAACCCGGAGATGGCGCGGCCCGGCCGGAACGGCTCGGCCGCGATCTCGGCGCCGTGAAACGCTTCGAGCCGGTTGCCCAGCGGGTCGACGAACGCGATGAGCTCTTGTACGCGGCGCGCGTCGGCGAGCGCCTTCGGCTGGCGCTCGACGCGTACGCCCGCGGTCTCGAGCCGCGCGGCGAGCTGGTCGAGCGCGGCGGCGTCCGCGACCTCCCAGCCGAGAAAGGCGGGCCCGTCGGCATCGTCGGCCTCGACGATGAGCCGCTGGCTGCGGTCGTCCATGCGCAGGCGCAACGCGGCCCGGCTGCGCTCGACGAGCTGCATGCCGAGAAAGTTTTCGCCGAAACTCGCCCAATCCTCGAGGTTGCGGGCGCGCAACCCGACATAGCCGAGCGACTGCAGTGCCATGTGCGCCTCCTGATCGCGGGGAGCGTCCGCGTGCCGCGGCTCTTGTACCGCATCCGTCCGGTTCCGTTGAGAGCTTTCCATGGGCCGGCCGGGGAGCGACCGAGCGCCGCCTTGCCCCAAGTCGGCCAAATTTCGTTCTATAGATGCGGCCTCGGGCCGCGTGTGCGCCGGCCGGACCGTTGCCCGCTGGCGGCGGTAGCCGGCAGCCGCTCGCACCAGGATCGCCCGGTTGGCGTTCGCGGTTTGAGGCAGCCGAATGGCGGGCGCCGGATTCGACGAGGCGCCCGACCCGCACGAGACGAGACACGGAGCATCCCATGAGAATGGCCGCCCTTATTGCCGGACTGCTGCTGTCGTGTGCTTTTGCCGACGCCCAGCCTCCTGCGCCCGGCGCCAAGCCTCCCGCCGCGCCGCCGCCTCTTGCCGCGGCGCAGCCCGCGATCGAGATCCTCGAGTTCGCCATCATGCGCAAAGGCGAGCAAATCGGCACACACAAGATCGAGCTGCGGCGCACCGGCAAGGAGACCTCGGTCAGCGTCGAGACCAACGTCGAGGTGAAGATTCTGTTCGTCACGGCGTACCGCTTCCAGTACACGGGCACCGAACGCTGGGTGAACGGGCGTCTGGTCGCGCTCAGTGCCGCGACCGACGACAACGGCACGCAGCACAAGCTGACGGCAGCGCTGAAGGGCGCCGCTCTCGAGGTCGACGCGGACGGCAAGGCGGCTCAGGTCGACAAGAACATCATCCCGGCGAGCCTGTGGAACCCGGAGCTGGTGCGGCAATCGGTGATGCTGGATACGCAGACCGGGCAAGTCATGCCGATCTCGGTGGTGGACGGCGGCTCGGAGGAGGTGACGGTGGAGAGCGGGCCGGCGATGGCGCATCGCTACACCATCAAGGGCAAATTTTCGCAGGACGTCTGGTACGATTCCCGCGGCCGCCTGGTGCAGTCGCAGCTCGTCGGCAGGGACGGTTCGGTCATTTCCTACAAGCTGATGTGATTTCCAGGGGTCGGATATCAGAAGTCAGAAATCAGAATCCATGACGTTGATTTTTCGGACTCCGACTTCCGATCTGTGAAAAATCAGAAGCCGGGTGTCTGCCTTCCGAGTTCCGATTTTCTGATTTCTGACTTCTGACTTCTGACCCCTGCCCCGGCGGCGCCGATCACCCGGCCGGCCACCGGAACGCGGCGGAGCGCGGCGCTCGCCGCCCAGCTCAGAACGAGGCTAACCGCGAGCACGATCCCGCCCTTGGCAATAGCGGGCAAGGACACGTCGAGCAGCAGGTATTGCGTCCAGAGCACGAATACATAGTGGAACAGATAGATCCCGTAGGCATTCTCCGAGACGCCGTCCAAGATCGGCAATCGGACGGCAGCAAAGCGCAAGAACACCGCCGACAGGCCGAAACAGGCGCTTGCCGCGAACAGCACGGCGCCGAGATCGGCGAGGATTTGCAGGCCCGGCAGCACTGCACCGTGACCCTTCACGATCAGCCCGGTGGGAACGATCCACAGCACGAACGATGCCGGAATGCCGGCGAGCCAAAAACCCCAGCGCCGCGCCAGCATTGCGTCCGATGCCAGCAGGCCGCGCTCGAGCCCATACGCTCCCACGCCGACGCCGGCGAAGAAGAACAGAATATATTGAACCGCGGGTCCGGGCTGGAACCCGAAAGGCCCGAATTCCACCCATTGCCAAGGGGTAAAGACGGCGGCCACGGGCACATAGGCGAGCGCCAAGACGGCGACCAGCGCGATGAAGAACCGGCCGGGATCGGCGGCGCTTTTGGCCGCAAGCCGGGCCAGGAACTCGCCCGAGCGCGGCGCAAGCCGGTACATGCCGGCCGCGGCGATGTTGAGCGCCAACAGGAACCACAGGAACCACATCGGTCCGCCCGGCCAGAACGGCAATGCGGTCCAGTGCGACCAGAACGCGGACCAGCCCGGATCGACGGCGGTGACGCGGTAGACCGGGTAGTACGCCAGCGG
>VAZU01000164.1:0-1228 GCA_005884745.1 Alphaproteobacteria bacterium | reverse complement strand
GCATCAGCACGGATACGCCGAGTACGAACGGCACGCCGACGCGCAACAGACGGTCCTGCAGAAACGTTTTGGCGCCTTTGCGCCGGAGGCTCGGCCACACGAACAGACCGGAAAGCAAGAACATCAGCTGCATCAGGCAGAGAAATTCGAACGCACAGATCAGGTCGAACCCGAGCCAGCGATGGCTGTCGACGATCGGGTTCGCCGTCCAACCATAAGGGGGGCTGTCGAAGGGCAGCGGGGAAGCAGGTTGCGAAACGATGTAGGCGATGAAGGAATGGAAGACGAGCACGTTGAGGATGACGAAACCGCGCAAATTATGCAGAGCCAAGCTGGTTTTGGACATGCTGGTTCCGGGCCTCCGCCGGGCTCCGTACAGTCGCAGATCAGGGAATCATTGCCCGCCGTCGCGAAAGCATACGCCATGCTTCGCGGTGCCGACAACGAGCACGTTGGGGTGGGGTTGCGGCAGCGATTTCCGCACGCAGAGCGACCTAGAGCATGTTCCGGTGAAATGGAGTCGTGACACGTACGGTTTGCGCGAGCTGCATACTCGTTTCCCCTCTCCCCTTGTGGGAGAGGGTGGCTCGTTGCGAGCGTGAGCGAGCAACGAGCCGGGTGAGGGGTAGAACCTATTGGGTGCGCCGGCCGCGGCCGCGAGGCCGGTTCGCAGCCGCGGGATCGCGCCGTGATTCTTCCGCATGCTTCCTCGCCGGCCGATGCAACGCGCCTTGCTCATTATATATAATATACGCCGTCCACCGGCATATACGCTGTCCACCGGCATATACGCTGTCCACCGGCACCCGCCATGGAACCAAATCCGAGAGGGCGGGGTTCCGATGCCGGAGCCTCCGCCATGAATCTTCGCCTCCCCGCCGCTGCTGCATTTGCCGCAACGCTGGTTTGTTTCGCAGCCGCGGCGGCGTTCGCAGGGGACGCCGCACCCGAGGACGATGCGGTGTGCACCGGTCGCGCGCCGTTCCGGGAGGTGGCGCAGGACGAGATCTATACGTTCGCCGAGCTGTGCGGCATCCGGCAGGATTTTCTCCGCGCGGATCGCGGACGGAGCGGCCGCGGCGCCGTAGGCTGGGCGAAAACGCCCAGCGCCGCGCCGCCGCCTAGAAACTGACGATCCTTCCATCTTGTTGTCTGCTTCCCGTGGACGCGGCGCGTCCGCGCGTTTGCCCAGTCTACCGCCCGGCTAGCGTCTCGCGCAGGGTAGGTG
>VAZU01000153.1:3280-10530 GCA_005884745.1 Alphaproteobacteria bacterium | reverse complement strand
CACTTGCCGCCTTCGATGGTGTCCATGAAATGCCGCTCGACCGAATCGCCGGGATGGAGCGCGACGTTGTAACCGCCCTGCACCATGCGGGTGCAGCCGCATTTGCCGAGCAGACCTTTGGTCGCCACCGTGACGTCGAGCTCGGGATTCGCTGCATGCGCATGCAGCGCCGCGAACAGTCCCGCGCCGCCCGATCCGAGGATCAGGATGTCGGTTTGCATGCGTTCGAGGTTCATGATTGGGGCTCCACGGACCGAAGCCGAGCCGCAATCGCCTCCCTTCCCCCTTGTGGGGGAGGGGCATGCGCATGCAGCGCCGCGAACAGCCCGGCGCCGCCCGATCCGAGGATCAGGATGTCGGTTTGCATGCGTTCGAGCGCGACGCGGTCCATGTTACAGCGCCCGCAGCAGGAACACGAAGGCGATGACGGCGGAAATCCCCGCGGCCAGCGTTGCCAGTTGCTACTGGCCGTCGCGCCAGGCGAAGTTTTCGATTACCAGCACGCGCAAGCCGCCCAACAGGTGCACCGCCAGCAGGAAGACGAGGCCGGTTTCGGCGAGCTTCACCGACCACGCGTCGGTCCAGCGCAGGAAATGCCCAAATCGGGCTTCGGAGTCGATGGCGAGGCCGAGCGCCCAAAAGTGCAGCGGCAGGAATATCGCCAGCGCCAGTCCGGAAAGCCGATGCACCAGTGCCGCGAGCCAGAGCAGGTTCGTGCGGTGATGGAGCCGGGCGCGATTCATGGCAGCACCACGGCCGCAACCGCGCGCAAGCCGAGCACGAGCAGCAGCAGGCCGATGCCGATTGCGACCCCGTCGGCGCTACGGCGTTTCAGCGGCGACCATTCGGTGAGCACCGTGCGGATGCCGATCGGTGCATGGATCGCCGCGGCGAGAACGAAGATGCCGTAGAACAGCGCCCACGCGATGCTGCCGCGCGTGCGCGCCAGCACGTCGGCTGCGCTCAGTTCGTGCCGCGTCGCGTACACGATCACCGCGAGATGCAGCCCGACCAGCGGGACCATGACGGCGGCGGTCAGCCGCTGGGCCAGATAGAGCCGGACGTTCATGCCTCGATCTCGCCCTTGAGGAAGGAGAGCGCGGTGCGGCGCTTGAGGCCGGCGATCGATGCGGTCGGGTTGAGCGACAAGGGGCAATGCTCCTGGCAGGGCTGGTGCGAATGACAGGCATGGCAGCCGCCGCTGGCCGCGACCGCCTCGAGGCGCCGCACATTTGCCGTGTCGCGCACGTCGTTGACCAGCGTCCAGGCGCGATTGAGCGCCGCGGGTCCGAGATAATCCTCGTTCCAGCGCACGACATCGCAGGCCGCATAGCAGACGCCGCAATTGATGCACTCGATCGCCGCGTCGGCCGCGCGCCGCGCCGGGCTGTCGGGCCGGATGGTTTCGATCGGATCGTGCCGGGTCTTCGACGGTGCGAACGCGCCCTTGGCCTGCTGCCATTTCTCGAAGAACGGCCGCATGTCGGCGGCGAGGTCCTTGATCAGGGGCAGGTTCTCGAGCGGTCCGATCTCGAGCCGGCCGTCATCGGCGACCCGCGACACATGGGTCCGACAGGTCCAGCGCGGCCGCCCGTTGACCGTCATGGCGCAGGAGCCACACATGCCGACCCGGCAGGCGAAACGATACGCCAGCGACGGTTCGAGATTGCGCTGCACCCAGGTCACCACGTCGAGCACGGTCTGGTTCTCGCGCAGCGGGACCTGATAGCTCTGGTAGCGGCCGTCCTCGCCGCCGCGCCACAGCGATACGGTCAATTGCGATCGTACGTTGGACATGGGCTCCTCGGCCCGCTATCGATACCGCCGCGGGCAGCCATCCGGAAACTGTATGGTGACGCGGGCGTGTAGCGCTGATCGTTTTGCTCCGGTCGCTCCCGAAGCGCCGACCCATGGCTGATCCCCGGCCCGCGCCGCTCCGATTCGACCCGCGGCTGCAGCCGACCGTGGAGGTGGTCGAGCGGCCTCCGGCCGAGCGCCCGGCCCATGGCAGCCTCGATGGGGTCGCCGAGTGGCTGGTCGGACCGGCGCGCCGCATTGCATCCGGGGCGCGCGCATTCGACGAGTTCGCCTGGCGCATGCTGGCGACCGGGCTGCCGCTGCTGCGCGTGACCATGCACAGCACCACCCTGCATCCGCAATTTCTCGGCGCCACCTTCGTTTGGTTCCGCACCACCGGCAAGACGGTGCAGACGCTGATTGCGCACGAGGTGAGGGACCTGATCCGCGACGAGGAAAACCCCGTCCGGCGGGTGGTCGTGGGCGGCGAAACGCTGCGGCGCCGGATCGACGTCCCCGACGCGGTGCTCGATTTCCCGATCCTGCACGATCTCAAGGCGCAGGGCGCCACCGATTATCTGGCGCTGCCCGTCGCCGGCGCGCACGGCGGCTACAACTACATGGTCAGTTACGTGACCGACCGGCCGGGCGGATTCGCCGAACCGGAGATCGCCGACCTGACGCGCGTGTCGCAGCGCTTGCCGGTCGTGGCCGACATGTACAGCCAGCGCTCGATCGCCAGCAACGTGCTCAATGCCTATCTGGGCGCCAAGACCGGTCAGAGGGTGCTGGCGGGCCAGATCCGCCGCGGCGCCGGCGAGGAGATCAGCGCCGTGCTGTGGTCCTCGGATCTGCGCGGCTTCACCGAGCGCTCCGACCGTCTTCCGGGCGAGCGAATGATCGCGCTGCTCAACGCGCTGTTCGACGCGCAGGCCAAGGCCATTCACGACCACGGCGGCGAGATCCTGAAATTCATCGGCGACGGCCTGCTGGCGATCTTCCCGATCGAAACGCCGGGCGCCGCCGCCGAGGCCGCGCGCCACGCGCTCGAGGCGGCGGTCGAGGCGCTCGCGGCGGTGCGCGAGCTCGGCGACGAGCTTGCCGCGGCGGGCGAGCCGCCGCTGCAGATCGTCGTCGCGCTGCATGCCGGCACGGTGATCTACGGCAACATCGGCGCCGCGGATCGTCTCGATTTCACCGTCATCGGGCCGGCGGTCAATCTGGTCAGCCGGGTGGAGGCGGTCGCGAAAACGCTGAATCTGCCGATCGTGGTCAGCGACGAATTCGCGCGCGCGTACGCCGGGCCGTTGCGGTCGCTCGGCACGCACCAGCTGCGCGGCCTCGCCGCGCCGCACGAATTGTTCGCCCCGGTTATCACCGCTGCATCCCCCACAGCGTGACGGTGCGCGCCTCGATGGTGCGGAAGATCACGGCTTCGATCACGAGGCCGATGATGATGACGGCGAACAGGCCGGCGAACACCCGCGCGGTCTCGAGCTCGGCGCGCGCCTCGAAGATGTACCAGCCGAGCCCGCCCGAGCGCGAGGAGACGCCGAACACCAGCTCGGCGGCGACCAGCGTGCGCCAGGCGAAGGCCCAGCCGATCTTGAGCCCGGCGAGAATCGAGGGGAACGCCGCCGGGATCAGGATCAGGCCGACGTAGCGCGCGCCTTTCAGGCCGAAATTGCGCCCGCTCATGCGCAGCGTCTCCGGCACGCTGCGGAAGCCGCTCAGCGTGTTGAGCGCCACCGCCCACAGCACCGAATGCACGATGACGAACACCAGCGAGGGGATGCCGAGCCCGAACCAGATCAAGGCCAGCGGCAACAGCGCGATCGCCGGCAGCGGGTTGAACATCGCGGTCAAGGTCGAGAGCAGGCGGGTGCCGACCGCGCTCGCCACCGCGATCGTGGTGAACACCCCGGCGAGCGCCACGCCCGCGGCGTAGCCGATCGCCAGCGATTTGAGCGAGGTGAGGATGCGGTCCGGCAGCACGCCGCTGGCGATGTCGCGGCCGAACACGCCCATGGTTTCGGTGAACGTCGGGAACAGCAGCGCATTGTCGAGCCAGCGCGCGTACAGCTCCCAGCACAGCACGAGCGCCAGCAGGATGCCGACGCGCTGCACGGTGTCATCGTGCACGATGCGCTCGATGAGCGGCAGCGGGCGCTCGATCTCGCCGATCCCGCGCGCATCGAGCGGCTCGCGCTCGAACTCCGGCCGGCGTCCGGCGTCCGGGGTACCCGGCGCGACGACACTCATTGCCGCAGCGTCCCGGCCATCGCGGCCGGCGCGACCGGGTCCGCCACCGGCTCGAACAGCAGGCGATGGATGCGCTTCGACATGGCGCCGAACTCGGTGCGATCCATGGTATCGAAGCCGAAGCCGTCGGCGTCGAGCTCGGCCCGCACCCGGCCGGGATGCGGCGTGAGCACCAGGATGCGCGAGCCGATCAGCATCGCCTCTTCGATCGAATGGGTGACGAACAGCACGGTGAACCGCAGCTGCTGCCACAGCGACAGCAACTCCTGCTGCATGGCGCGGCGGGTGAGCGCGTCGAGCGCGGCGAACGGCTCGTCCATCAGCAGGATATCGGGCTCGAGCACCATGGCGCGCGCGATCGCCACGCGCATCTTCATGCCGCCGGAGAGCATGTGCGGGTAGGCGTCGCGGAACTTGGTGAGCCGCACCGTTTCGATCGCGGCCTCGGCGCGGTCACGCGCCGCAGCACGCGGGAATTTTCCTGTTGCCCGCATCGGAAACAGCACGTTCCCAAGCACGGTTTTCCACGGCATCAGCTGCTCGAATTCCTGGAACACCATCATCCGATCGGGGCCGGGCTCGGAGACTTCCGTGCCGCGGATGCGGATCGTGCCCTCGACCGGCCGCATGAATCCGCCCACCGCCTTGAGCAGCGTGGACTTGCCGCAGCCCGACGGTCCGAGGATGACGTAGCGGTCCGACTGGTCGACCGCGAAATCGACCTTATAGGCCGCGGTCACCAGATGCCGCGGAGTCTTGTACTGCAGCGTGACGCCTTCGACCTCGAGCAGGCTCATGTCGCGGCTTCTTGTCAGCTGCCTGGAAGCTTGTGCGCTTCCTCGAAGAACACGTCCTGCCACGACGAGGGTTTCGTCGGGATCATGCCGGCGCGGCTCATGTAGTCCGCGTAGGCCAGGATCTTCTTGGGGACCAGGGTCCATTCGTTCTCGGGAAGTCGGATCATCTTCTCGATCTCCGCGGCGGAAAGCTTGGAGTTCTCGGCCTTGACCCACAGCGCCGCCGCCGCGGCGGGATCGGCCGCGATCTCTTTCATCGCCTGGTCGAGCGCCGCCACGAAAGCCGCGAGCACCTTGCGGTTCCGGTCATGAAACCTGCTCGTCGCCCACACCACGTTGAACGTGTGCGGACCGCCCAGCACTTGGTAGCTGTCGAGCACCTTGTGGACGCGCTTGTCCTCGAGCTCCTGGTACATGAACGGCGCCGAGCCGAAATGCGCACTGATCTCCGACCTGCCGCTCATCATCTGGGCCATGGCGTCGGGGTGACCGAGCGACACCGTGAGCGGGTCCAATTTACCGCCCTGGCCCGGGCCGAATGCCTGCTCGGCCGCCATCTGCAAGGTGATGGCCTGGATCGATACCCGTACCGCCGGCAGTCCGATGCGGTCGTTGTCGGTGAAATCCTGGATGGTCTTCACGGCCGGATTGATGGTGTTGAGATAAAGCGGCATCGAGTTGAGCGCGGCGACCGCCTTCACGCCGAGATTCTCGCGGGTCTTGCCCCAGATGCTGAGCAGGGGACCGACCCCGCCGGAAGCGAAATCGAGATTCCCGGAAATCAGCGCCTCGTTCATCGGCGTTCCGCTGGTGAACTGCACCCATTCGGTCTTGATATCGAGGCCGAGCGCCTTGCCTTGCGCCTCGAGCAGATGCTTCTGCTCCATGATCGTCAGCGGCATGTAGGAAATGCCGAACTGGCGGGCGATCCGCACACTGACGCCCTGGGCATTGGCCGCGGATCCGCCCCAGAGGCAGACCAGCGCAGCCAGCAACAATGCGCGCCGCCGGGCGCGTCGGAAATTGGGTCCCGTCAAAGCTTCCTCCCGACCGGCTTGCTTTAGCTTTCCCGGCGCTCCGGTTCCGGCCGGGGATGTGCTTCATCATCTTCGATCGGCACCGCCTAGCACAAGTCGCGACCGGAGGGGATGGTCGCGGTGCCTCATTGCGACCCTCGATGTTGGCGAGGCATGGCCCTATGCCTGCACCTGCCGAGCACATTGCGTTTGCTCCATTCTCATATGATTGTCGGGCGCATGGCCGCAACTCCGCTTCCCGAACGCGAGCACCTCACCATCTGTTTTGCGCACGTCGCCTATCGGCTCGGCGAGCGCTTCGCGCTGCGCAATACCGGGATCCGCTGCTTCGAGCTGCGGACGCTCCACGAACTCGAGGCGCGGATCGGCGCGGCCGACGTGCTGGTGGTATCCGGCCTGTGGCGCAACGAGCTGCTCGACCGCGCGAAGAGCTTGCGCTTCATCCAGTCGATCAGCGCCGGCACCGACCAATATGCCCGCGAAGCCTTGCGTGCGCGCGGCATTCGGCTCGCGAGCGCGCAGGGTGCCAACGAAGGCGCGGTGGCGGAGCACGCGATGGCGCTGATGCTGGCGCTGGCGCGGCAGCTGCCGCAGGCGCGCGACAACCAGGCACGCCGCCACTGGCGCGCCATGATTTCCGATCCGGCGCTGCGGGAAGACGAGCTTGCCGGCAAGACGCTGCTGATCGTCGGCCTCGGCCGCATCGGCTCGCGGCTGGCGGCCCTCGCGAGCGGTTTCGGCATGCGCGTCATCGCCACCAAACGCAACCCGGCCGTGGCGGCCGACGCGGCCGAGCTGGTCGCGGCTCAGGATCGTCTGCTCGAGCTGCTGCCGCAAGCGGATTTCGCGGCGCTGACCTGCCCGCTGACCCCGCAGACCGAGCTCCTGTTCGGGGCCGCGGCTTTCGCGGCGATCAAGCCCTCGGCATTCCTGGTCAATGTCGCGCGCGGCCGGGTGGTCGACGAGCCGGCGCTGATCCGGGCGCTGCAGGAAGGGCGGATTGCAGGGGCGGCGCTCGATTGCTTCTGGGACGAGCCGTTGCCGGCGGATTCACCGCTGTGGACGTTTCCCAGCGTGCTGGTCACCCCGCATAGCGCCGGCGAGACCCGACGCTACGAGGACAATGTCATCGATCTGCTGCTGGAGAATCTCGGGCGCCTGTGGCGCGGCGAGGACGAGCTGAAGAATCAGATCGTGTGAGACGGGCTCTGCCGCGGGCGCCAGATCGCGGTGTGCTCGATGCGTGCAACCAACGTGCGCCCGTTGGCCAGGATGAGCGCGTCGAGATCGACCATTTGGTGACCCTTGCGCTCGTAATTCGCCGTGACCACGCCGCACAATGTGAGCTCGTCGCCGA
>VAZU01000153.1:0-3226 GCA_005884745.1 Alphaproteobacteria bacterium | reverse complement strand
CGAAGCAGAATCCCCGGATGACAAATTCCCTCGCCGGCGTAGACGGGATGCGTCTCGCCGACGTCGGCGAGATAACGCGCTGAAAATTCGGCGGTGGCTCGAAATGGAGCGATGCCGAATCGGGTCCCCGGCGCCAGCGTGCGCTCGTCCGCGGTCGGACGGCTGGCGGGCGGAAATGCCTGCTCGAACCCATCGAGGCTCGGCGCCGCCGCCGAGCCGGCCGGCATGCCGGCGCGTCCCGTGGCGCAGAGCCCCGCCTCGGTCTCGACCGCAATGTCGAGCCCGGCGTCCGCGACCTTCCCGGTCACGGCTGCGAGCTGGCCGTCATAGACCGGCTTGATGAACCGGCACTCGGCCTTGCCTCGCTCCAGCCAGGCGCGTCCCCAGCGCCCGACCGGCACGTGCGTCATATAGGCGTAGACCTCGACGCCGGGCACCAGGCCCCCAGCAAAGCCGAACCGGCGCGCCACGGCATCGTCGTGGATCTTGTTTTCCGAGGCGATCGCCGTGTTGCGGGCCGTTACCCGATAGGGCGCGAGCGAGGTTTCGCTCATGAGACTCTTGCCCGTCCGTCTACAGCGCGGCGACCGTCTGCACTTCGATCAGGAACGCCTCCTTCACCAGGCGATCGATCATCAGCAGGGTATTGGGCGGATAGAGACGGTTCCTGAACATGCCGGGGAATTCGCGACGGCGAAAATCCATGAATTTGGCGATGTCCTGCGAATGCACCAAGTAGGTCGTGAACTGGACGACGTTGTCCCAGCCGGCGTTCGCCGATCGCAATGCCGCCTCGATGTTGGCGAAGGTCTGCTTGCATTGCGCGAGGAAGTCGCCCTCCCCGATCACGTTGCCGCCCGCATCGGTCGCCACCATTCCGGCGATGAACAGAAACTCGCCGGCCTTCACGCGGGCGACTTGCGAATATGGTCCGAGCGGAGTGCCGAGCTCGCGAAGATTGTAGATCTTGATGTCGGGGTTCATGGCGGCCCTGCCTTTCCGGCGGCTGCTGGTGACGGATGATCCGTCCGATCCAACGGCAAAATGCCCGCGCCGACAAGCCCACGACCGAACCGGTTTGTTGGGCCTGGAGCCGGGCCGCAGACGCTCTTCCCCTCTCCCACAGGGGGAGAGGGAAACACGAGTATCCGGCTGCGCATCAGATCTTTTCCTCGACCCCGTCACGCTTGTGACGGCGCTTGCGTTGTGCGAACGTTGTTTGTTGCAAGCCAGGAATTCGCAGGGACGAGACGCGCCATGAACATCACCGTATCGGGCTCCGTACCCACGCGCCGCGGCCCGGCCGATTCGTTCACCGGAACGGTGTGGCAGGACCCGATCATCGACGCACCGGCGCCGGCGCGGATCCGGGCTACCCGCGTGAGCTTCGAGCCGCGCGCGCGGACCGCATGGCACACGCATCCGCTGGGCCAGACGCTGCATGTCCTGTCCGGCGTCGGCCGGGTTCAGGCCTGGGGCGGCCCAGTCCGCGAGATTCGTCCCGGCGATACGGTGTGGATCCCTCCCGGCGAGAAGCACTGGCACGGGGCAGGGCCGTCGACCGGTATGGTCCACATCGCCTTCCAGGAGGCCCTCGACGGCGTGCACGTCACCTGGCTCGAGCCGGTATCCGACGAGCAATATTCCGCCGCGGTTTCCGGCTGAGCTACGGGCTGACCCGCTTCTCCGCGAACATGCGCATTCAGCCGTTGCCGCGCGCGGCGGACCTTCACGTCTGCTTGTTCTGATTTTTGGACGCGGTGCCGCTGCCGGCATCCGAGCCTTTCTCGCCGGATCTCACGCCGGCGCGGGCGAGTGCCAGCGCCTCGCGCAGCACCGGCACGCTGCCGATGTGATTGGCGAGCAGCAGCACGAGGCGGGCGTTGAGCGCGGCGCTTTGCTCGTCGTCCAGGCCCTCATGGGCAGCAAGCAGCGCCTCGTAGAAATCATCGCCCTTTCCGGCGAAGCCGTCCTGGTGGCGAATTTTTTCGGAGGCGTTCATGCGGCGTTTCCAGAGGCGCGGAGCAACGCGCGCTGGATCGCCGCCGCATCGAAGCCGCGAAAGCGCGCCGCCACGTGCTGATCGGGACGAACGAGATAGACCGCACCCGGTCCGCCATAGCGCGCGCGCACCAGCCCTTCCGGGTCGGACAGCATCGGGCTTTTGCAATCATGCGGGCCGTTGCGGCTCACGGCGCACAGTCTCGGGCTGGGCTCGAGCCGGGCGAGCGCGGAGCGGTCGGGCATTTCGGCGGGCGTGTCGGCCAGAACCAACAAGGCGAAATTCCCGCCGAGATGCTCCAGCAACCATCCTGTCCGGCCGCTTTCATCGGCGACCGGCGCATCCGCGGCGGGCGCGCCGGGCACCATGGCGCCGCCGAGCTCCGGGTCGTCCGCGCTCTGCAGGCTCAGCGCCTCGAGGCTGCACGGCTTCGACAAACGGCCGGCGTTGACTAGGCTGCGCGCGAACGGGAACTCGCGGGCGAGCGCCAGGATGTTGTCCCGGAACAACCGCTCGGTCGCGGACTTCGGCGTCATGAAATTGGTGGTGCGCGTAGAGTTGAGGATGTTCTCGTCCGCGCCGCGCCCGCGTTCCTCGTCATACGAATCGAGCAGGCTGGCGCGGGCTTCTCCTTTAACGACTGATGCCAGCTTCCAGCAAAGATTGTCCGCGTCCTGGATTCCGCCGTTGCCGCCGCGCGCGCCGAACGGGCTGACCAGATGGGCGCTGTCGCCGGCGAAGATCACCCGCCCATGCACGAAACGCTCCATGCGGGCGCACCGGAAGGCATAAACCGAGCTCCATTCGAGCTCGAACGGGGTCTCGCCGACGATGGCGCGGATTCTCGGCAATACCCGTTCCGGCCGCCGTTCCCGCTCGGGATCCGCACTCGGCCCGAGCTGGAAATCCAGGCGAAAGATGTCGTCGGGCTGGCGGTGCAGCAGCGCGCTCTCCCCCTGATGGAATGTGGGCTCGAACCAGTACCAGCGCTCGTTGGGAAAGTCGGCCTGCATGTGGACATCGGCGATCATGAACCGCTCCTCGAACGTCTCGCCCGGGAACGGCAGACCCAGCATGCCGCGGAGCGGGCTGCGCCCGCCGTCCGCTGCGATCACCCAGTCGGCCTCCAGCCGATAGCAGCCGCCGGGTGTTTCGACCTCGAGCTCCACGCCGTCGGCGCGGGATGAGATCCCGGTGACCTTGTTCTTCCAACGCAGCTCGATG
>VAZU01000152.1 GCA_005884745.1 Alphaproteobacteria bacterium | reverse complement strand
TCGAGGTCGACGAGGTGTTGCGGCTGATCGAAGAGGCGGCGGGACGCACCGCGGTCACCGAGCTCATGCCGATGCAGCCCGGCGATGTCGCGGAAACCTGCGCCGACGTCGCGGATCTGGAGCGCGAGTTCGGCTTCCGTCCGAACACGCCGATCGCGGAGGGGGTCCGCCGCTTCGTGGCATGGTATCGCGGCCACCGGGAAGGCGAATTGCACTGACGCGGCAAATTTCGTATCACCGGAGCGCCGGTCGGGCCGCAGTTTCGGGTTGTAACCAATTGACGTAAAATGTGTCCGGGCCATTCGGCGCCGCATGGTCGCCAGCAGGGCGGCCTCATGCTAGGTGGGAATCGGGAGAGCGGAACAGGGGGATTCGTCAGAATGGCAGCCGCGAGGGGAAGCGCGGAATCCTTGCTGCGCTTGGGTGTCGTCGGCGTCGGCGTGATGGGCAGCAATCATGCCCGGGTGATCGCCGAGCTTCCGGGCGTGGAGTTCGTCGGGGTTGCGGATCCCGACCGGCCGCAGGCGAATTTCGTGGCGGAGACGCTCGGCTGCGCGGCGGTCGGCGATCTCGACGCGCTGATCGAGCTCGGCATCGACGCGGCCACCATCGCGGCACCGACGCATCTGCATCACGATCTGGCGCTCGCCTGCATCCGGCGCGGCATCCACGTGATGGTGGAGAAGCCGATCGCGTCGAGCGCCGAGGAGGGCCGCAGCATCATCGCGGCGGCGCGCCGCGCCAATGTGATCCTGATGGTCGGCCACGTCGAACGCTTCAATCCCGCGGTCGCGGCCATCAAGGAAGCCATTCACGGCGAGGACATTCTCTCCATCGCCATCACCCGGGTCGGTCCGTTCCCGCCGCGCATGTCCAACGTCGGGGTGGTGATCGATCTCGCGGTGCACGACATCGATCTCATTCGCTGGTTCACCGATTCGGATATCGTCGAGGTGCAGCCGCAGCTTTCCAGCGCCATGGCGGAGCGCGAGGACATCGCGCTGTTGCAGTTCCGGACCGCTTCGGGCGTGCTCGCCCACATCAACACCAACTGGCTGACCCCGTTCAAGGCGCGCAATGTGCACGTCGCCACGCGCAAGAAATACGTGATGGGCGATCTCCTGACCCGGCAGGTCACCGAATGCTTCGGCTTCCAGCCGGACGGCAGTTATTCGATGCGGCACTTGTCGGTCGGGCACGCGGAGCCGCTGCGCGCCGAGCTCTCCGCATTCCTGACTGCGATCCGCGAGGACTCGGTGCCGGCCGTCACCGGGGAAGAAGGCGTCGCCAGTCTCGATATCGCCATGCGGTGCCTCGGCGGCCGCGGCGAGATCGCGACTGCCGCGGCGCGCAAGCTCGCCCGGCGGGCCGCCGGGTGACGGCCGCATCCTCTGGCGCCCGTATGGCCGCCGCATGAACCAGCACGCGCGAATCGAGCACCCTGCGATTGCCTTCATCGACGTCGCCGCCCAGCGCCGCCGGCTCGGCCGCCGCATCGATGACGCGATCGCGCGGGTGCTCGCGCATTGCCGGTTCGTGATGGGCCCGGAAGTTCCCGCGCTCGAGGCCGAGCTCGCCGCGTTCTGCGGCGCGCGCCACGCGATCGCAGTCGCGAGCGGAACCGACGCGCTGCTGCTCGCGCTGCTCGCCAAAGGCATCGGCCCGGGCGACGCCGTGTTCTGTCCGGCCTTCACCTTCGCGGCGACGGCCGAGCCGGTGGCGCTCCTCAACGCCACGCCGGTGTTCGTCGACGTCGAGGAGGCGAGCTTCAACCTCGATCCCGTGAGCCTCGAACGCGCGGTTGCGACCGCGAAGCAACGCGGGCTCCGGCCCAAGGCCGTGATCCCGGTCGACCTGTTCGGCCAGAGCGCCGATTACGACGCCATCGCGCCCGTGGCGTCGGCCGAAGGGCTGTTCGTCATCGCCGACGCGGCGCAGTCGTTCGGCGCGACCTACCGGGGCCGGAAGGTGGGAACGCTCGCGCCGGTGACGACGACGAGCTTTTTTCCGGCAAAACCGCTCGGCTGCTACGGCGACGGCGGTGCGATCTTCACCGACGACGACGAGATGGCGCGCATCCTCCGCAGCCTGCGCGTTCACGGCCAGGGCGCCGACAAGTACGATAACGTGCGCATCGGCATCACCGGGCGGCTCGACAGCATCCAGGCCGCGGTTCTGATCGAGAAGCTGAGAATCTTCCCCGAGGAAATCGTGGCGCGGGACCGCGTCGCCTGCCGCTATCACGACGGGCTCGGCGACGTCGCGATGGTGCCTCGAGTTGCCGACGGCCTCTCCTCGGTCTGGGCGCAATATACCGTTCGCCTGCCGGCCGGACGCCGCGCCGAGGTCGCCGCTCGTCTGCATGCCGACGGGGTGCCGACCGCGATCTATTATCCCAAGCCGCTCCACCGCCAGGAGGCGTTCCGGCAGTATCCGGTCGCCGGCAACGGTCTTCCGGTGACCGATCGGCTCGCCGCGGAAGTCCTGAGCCTGCCCATGCACGCCTATCTGGACGAGCCGACGCAGGATCGCATCATCGATGCCGTCCGGCGCGCGGTCGCGGGCTAGCGATCCTTTGCGATTGACGGCGCAAGCGTGATCGTGACGGATCGCGGCGCATCCGGTCCAAGCCCGAAGCAGTCGATGTCCGACGACATGCGCGCAGGCGCCGAGCATTCGAGGCCGATCCCGGGCCGCGGGATGATCGAGCGCATCCTCACGGTCGGGGGCTTCACGCTCGTCTCCCGGCTCACCGGCTTCTTCCGCGATATTTTGATGGCCGCCGTGCTCGGTGCCGGCCCGATCGCCGACGCGTTCCTGGTCGCGTTCCGGCTGCCGAACCATTTCCGCGCCATTTTCGCCGAAGGCGCCTTCAACGCCGCCTTCGTGCCGGCCTACGCCCGCATCCGCGAGCAGGGCGGGGCGGAAGCCGCGCGAAAATTCGCCGACCGCATCTTCACGCTGCTGTTCGCGAGCCAGCTGATCTTCCTCGCTTTGGCGCTCATCTTCACGCCCGAGGTCATCCGACTGCTCGCGCCGGGGTTCGAGAAGGATCCGGGCCGCTTCACGCTCGCGGTCGAGCTCACCCGCATCACCTTTCCGTATCTGCTGCTGATGACGCTGGTGACGCTCTACGGCGGCATCCTCAACGCGCTCAACCGGTTCGCCGCGGCGGCGGCCGCCCCCATCCTGCTCAATCTCACGATGATGACGACGCTGGCGCTCGCGGCGTTGTTTCCGACGGCGGGCCACGCGGCCGCCTGGGGCGTGCTGATCGCCGGATGCCTGGAGCTGGCGTTGGTGGCCGGCGACACCGCGTGGAGCGACGTGATCGCCAAATTCCGCCGGCCGCGCTGGGACGCCGACGTCAAGCGCTTCTTCGTCGCGCTCGGCCCGGCGGTCATCGGCTCGGCCGGCGTGCAGCTCGCGCTGTTCGCCGACACGATCATCGCCAGCTTCCTGCCGGCGGGGGCGCTCTCGGCGCTCTATTACGCCGACCGGCTCAACCAGCTGCCGATCGGCGTCATCGGCATCGCGGTCGGCACCGTGCTGCTGCCGGAGATGTCGCGCCGCATCGCGGCCGGGGACGATGCCGGCGCCCGGCACGCGCAGAGCCGCGCCATCGAGCTCGCATTGCTGCTTTCGATTCCCTGCGTGGCGGCGTTCCTGATCGTGCCCGATCTCATCATGCGCGCCCTGTTCGTCCGCGGGGCGTTCACGGCGGCCGATGCCGCGGCCGCCGGCGCGACGCTCGCGGCTTACGCGATCGGGCTGTTGCCGTTCGTGCTGATCCGCAGCGTGATCGCCACGTTTCTGGCCCGCGGCGATACCGCGACGCCGCTCAAGGCCGCGCTGATCGCCGCCGCGGTCAACATCGCCTTCAAGCTGGTGCTGACCGGACCGCTGGCGCAAGTCGGCCTGGCGCTCGCGACCACGATCGGGGCCTGGATCAATTTCGGCCTGGTGATTTTCTTCGCATCGCGCCGCGGACTCATCGGGTTCGATGCCCGGCTGCTGCGATCGACGCTGAAACTCGCCGCCGCCGGCATCGCGCTTGCCGCCGCGCTGTGGCTCGCCAAGGGGCCGGTGCTCCGCGCGTTCGCGACGTGGCCGACTTTCGGCTCGCCGGCCGCGCTCGCAGCGCTCGCGGCGATCGGCGCGCTCGTCTACGGCGCGGCGCTGATGGCGTTGTTCGGTTCGGAAATCCGGACCCGATGGACGAAACAGGAAACGGAAGTCGGCGATCAGTAATCAGGAGACCAAATCGGCGAGCACCGCCCCCGATCAGGGTTTTCTGATTTCTGATTCCCGACTCCCGGCCCCCCGCTCCCCCGGCACCAACGTGAAGCGCCGGCGCTTGCCGGTCCGCAACACTTCGATCTCGACCGCGCGGCCGATGCGCTCGCCGGTGAGCGCGCGGATGAGGTCATCGGCGCCGGTGATCGGCGCGCCGTCGAGCGCCACGATCAGGTCGCCGCTCATCAGGCCGGCACCTGCGGCCGGGCTTGCCTTCTCGACCGCGCCCACCATGGCGGCCGAGGCCTGTTCGAGCCCCGCCGCGAGCTGCAGCCGGCGCGGGATCGGGGTCTGCTGCGCGGAGATGCCGATGTAGGCCCGCCGCACCCGGCCGTGGCGGACGAGCTCGCCCAGCACGAAGCTCGCGGTGTTCGACGCGACCGCGAAGCAGATGCCCTGCGCGCCGAGGATGACCGCGGTATTGATGCCGACGACCTCGCCGCGCGAGGACACCAGCGGGCCGCCGGAATTGCCGGGGTTGAGCGCGGCAT
>VAZU01000151.1:1471-15945 GCA_005884745.1 Alphaproteobacteria bacterium | reverse complement strand
TGCCCGTCGGGATCGCGGAAATAGATGCTCTGCCCGCCGCGCGGCCAATCGGTGCGGCCCTCAATGGCGATATCATGCGCACGCAGCCGCGCTTCCCAGGCCGCGAGTTCCGCGCTTGCGATCCCGAAGGCGACGTGCAAGGGGCCGCTGCCGTCGTGCGGAGGAATGGTCCCGCCCGGCATCCTTGTCGTTTCGAGCGAGGCTCCGCGCCGGAACAGCAGCAGGACGCTCACCCCGCCGACCGCGAACGCACGCAAGCGCGCATCGGCAAACAGCGGGCGGAGCCGGAGCACATCGGCGTAGAACCGGGCCGCGCGCTCGAGGTCGTTCACGTAGAGCGCGGTCTCGAGCACACGATCGAGCTTGGGCATGGACAGCTCCGGTCAAACGGGTCCGGCGTGAGGTCGCGTCAGCAGGAGCAAACTACGCCGCTTGGCTCGACGTGCGCTACGCCGAGAGCAAGCCCGCAGTTCCCACCGGTCCTGCGTCGTTGTTGTGGACGGGTAGGGTTTGGCGGATCATGTCTGAAGCGGGACGATCGAGCCAGGGGACGGCCGTGGACGTCATCATCATCGGCGGCGGAATCGGCGGCCTCACGCTCGCCCTGGCGCTGCAGCGGGCCGGCATTGCATGCCGGGTCTATGAGGCGGCGCCGGAAATCAAGCCGATCGGCGTGGGCATCAACCTGCTTCCGCATGCGATGCTGGAGCTTGCGGGGCTGGGCCTGGAGGCGACCCTCGCCGCGCGCGGGGTGGTCGCCTCGGAGTCGGTGTTCTTCAATCGCTTCGGACAGCTGATCTATCGCGAGGCGTTGGGGCGCGCCGCCGGCTACGCCTGGCCGCAAATTTCCATCCATCGCGGGGATCTGCAGGCGGTGCTGATCGAGGCCTGTCGCGAGCGCCTCGGGTCCGACCGGCTGATGCTGGGGTGGCTGTGCACCGGGACCGCCCAGGACGAACGGGCAGCCGTCGCGCATTTCGAGCAGGCCGGAACCGGGCAATCGCTGCCGCCGCAGCGCGGCGATGTCGTCATCGGGTGCGACGGCATCCACTCGACGATCCGCAAGCAGCTGTTTCCCGGCGAGGGCGAACCCATCTATTCCGGCGTGAACATGTGGCGCGGGGTCACGCCCTGGCCGCCGATTCTATCCGGTTCCAGCATGATCCGCGCCGGCTGGTTCACCCCGGCGAAGATCGTGATCTATCCGATCCGCAACCGGATCGACGCGCAGGGCCGGCAGCTGATCAACTGGGTGGTGGAGATCGAGACCCCGAACCACTCGCACTGGAATTGGAGCAGGCCGGGGCGGCTTTCGGATTTTCTCGGGCCGATGGCGGATTGGCATTTCGACTGGCTCGACGTGCCGCAATTCCTGCGCAGCACCGAGGTCATCCTCGAATATCCGATGGTGGACAAGGATCCGCTGCCGCGCTGGAGTTTCGGCCGGATCAGCCTGTTGGGGGATGCGGCCCATCCCATGTACCCGCGCGGCTCGAACGGAGCGGGGCAGGCGATCCTCGATGCCCGCGTGCTGGCCGAGGCGCTCGCCGCCTCGCCCGCCGATCCGGTCGCGGCGCTCGCAGCGTACGAACGCCGGCGGCTCGACGCGACCGCCCGGGTGGTGCGGACCAACCGGACCGCGCCGCCCGACGCCATCCTGGGGGAGGTTTTCCGCCGCACCGGCGACCGGCCGTTCGACTCGATCGACGAGGTCATCAGCCGCGAGGAACTCGCGGCGATCAGCGAAGGCTACAAGCGCATCGCCGGCTACGATCAGGATGCGCTCGGCTCGAGCGCCATGCCGCGCTGACGCATGGCGCCGGCGCCTCGTTGGGTCATTGTCTGCCGCAGCCCAATGTGCACACTAGGGGCCGCCGAAAACGGGGCCGGCAGGCGCCCCGGGGACGCTCCCAATGTGAGGTCGGCCACGCAAGCGTCAGGTCCATCCTGGTAGGATCGGCGACACAGCCGCGCAAAACACTGGGTTGAAGAGCAGATGCATCTCACCGAGCTTTATCAGCATCTCACCGACCTCTACAGCACGTACGCCAGCATGAGCTTTGCGGAGCTCTACGGCACGGCCTACAACATGGTCGTCGACCAGCTGTTGAATTTCAATTTCGCGGCGGTATTCGCCCTCATCGGCGCCAGTTTTTACGTCGTCACCTATTACATGAAGACCATGGTGCCGCTGCGGATCGTCGGCATCATCGCCAATTTGTTCTTCCTGGCCTACGGTTATTTCTATCCGTCGTATCCAACGGTCGTGCTCTATCTCGGCATTCTCCCGATCAATATCTTCCGCTTGATCGAGATGCAGCGGCTGATCCGGCAGGTCCGGGATTCCTCCAGCACCGATCAGTCGATGGACTGGCTCAAGCCGTTCATGACCAAACGCACCTACAAGAAGGGCGACGTCCTGTTCCGCAAGAACGAGCGCGCCCATGAGATGTTCTATGTCGTCACCGGCAAGTTTCTGGTGAGCGAGATCGGGGTCACGATTCCGGCCGGCCAGGTGTTCGGCGAGTTGGGCTTGCTGGCGCCGGAGAACCGGCGCACCTCGAGCGTGGAATGCGTCGAGAGCGGTGCGGTGCTCACCATCACCTATGACAAGGTGCAGGAGCTGTATTTCCAGAACCCGACCTTCGGCTTTTATTTCCTGCGGCTGACCACCGAACGGCTGCTGCAGAACATCACGCGACTCGAAACCATGCTGGCGCAGCGGGAATTGGCGGCGGGCGCGTCTGCCGCACCGGCTCCGGCGCCGGAGCGCAAGCCGGCCAAGCGGGCCGAGGCCTGAGCCGGCTCGGCGTCCGAGAGAGCCTGCCCGGAATGATCAACAAGCAGGTAGCCGAGCTTGCCGCGGCGCTCGACGGCATCGAGGACGGAGCCACCGTGCTGCTGGGCGGGTTCGGCGCCGTCGGCCAGCCCGACGAGTTGATCGATGCCCTGCTGGAGCAGGGCGCAACGGGCCTCACCGTGGTCGCCAACAATGCCGGCACCGGTACGCGCGGATTGGCAGGATTGATCGCGGCGGGCCGGGTACGGAAAATCATCTGCTCGTACCCGCGATCCGACGATCCCCGCGCCTTCGATGCGGCGTATAAGGCCGGCCGCGTCGAGCTCGAGCTCACCCCGCAGGGCACGCTGAGCGAGCGCATGCGCTGCGCCGCCGCGGGATTAGGCGGCTTCTATTCGCCGATCGCGGTCGGCACCCAGCTTGCCCGGGACAAGGAAATGCGGGAAATCGACGGCAAGCGCTATGTGTTGGAACGGCCGCTGCGAGGCGACGTGGCGCTGCTCAAGGCGCAACGCGCCGACCGCTGGGGCAATCTGACCTACCGGAAATCGGCGCGCAATTTCAACCCGGTGATGGCCATGGCGGCCGAGCTGAGCGTCGTGCAGGTCAAGGAAATGGTCGAGCTGGGAGCGATCGACCCGGAATGCGTGCATACGCCGGGAATCTTCATCGACCGCATCGTCGTGGTTTGAGGAGCGCCGCATGACCCCACTTTCGCGGCCGCAGATGGCCTGGAGGGCTGCCCAGGACCTCAGTGATGGCGCCTACGTCAATCTCGGCATCGGGCTTCCGACGCTGGTTGCCGACCATATCCCCGCCGATCGCGAAATCGTGTTCCACAGCGAGAACGGCATCCTCGGCCTGGGACGGGCACCGGCGCCAAACGAGGTCGATCCAGATCTCATCAATGCCGGCAAGGGCGCCGCGAGCCTGCTTCCGGGCGGGGCGTTCTTCCATCACAACGACGCCTTCCTGATGATCCGGGGCGGCCACATCGACGTGGCGCTGATGGGTGCCTTCGAAGTCTCCGAGCAGGGCGACCTCGCCAATTGGACCACCGAGGATCCCAATTTCCCGCCGGGTGTCGGCGGCGCGATGGACCTCGCCGTCGGCGCCAAGGAGGTCCGGATCCTGCTCGAGCACACCACGCGGAATGGCGAGCCGCGAATCCGCAAGCGATGCCGCTACCCGCTGACCGCCGAGCGCTGCGTGACCCGGATTTACACCAGCCTCGCCGTCGTCGATGTCACGCCCGAAGGCCTGTTGGTGCGCGAGATGGTGGAGGGGATGGATCTCGATGGGCTGCAGGGCCTGACCGAGGCACCGCTCAAGCTCGCGAACGATTGGCAGCCGCTGAAGGTATCATTGTAAGTTTGGCCACCAAGCCTCGGAAACGCTTGGCGTATTTCCTTGCGGCCGGTCGCGCCCGCTGCTCGGCCTGCGATGATCTTCCGAAAACCCGTTCCACGCGGACGCGGCTCGGCCTGAAACTTCGGGAGTCGACGGAGCCGCGCCGCCGGACCGGCAGCGGCAAGCTTCATTCATATCGAAGGCAATCGGTCTCGTACGCGTGAGGCACGGCGTCAACTTGCCACCTCTTGTGCACTGCGCTAAGGGTCGCGCTCTATTGGCAAATCCCACACCGGGGCGTGGAGCGGGCGGTGCGCCCGATCCGTGGGGGTTTGCAGCGTGGCCCGCTCCCCATGACGCGGCGAGACGCGAGAATCCGCATGATCACCGCTCTTTGGACCGCCTACCTGCCGCTCGTCATCTTCCTCGGTGTCGCCCTGGTGATCGGCGCCGCGCTGCTGGTGGTGCCGTTCCTGATCGCCTACAAGCAGCCGGATCCGGAGAAGCTTTCGGCCTACGAGTGCGGGTTCAACGCGTTCGACGACGCGCGGATGAAATTCGACGTGCGCTACTATCTGGTTGCGATCCTGTTCATCATCTTCGACCTCGAGGTGACCTTCCTGTTCCCGTGGGCGGTGGCCTTCGGCAAAATCGGGGTTTTCGGCTTCTGGTCGATGATGGTGTTCCTTGCGGTGCTCACCATCGGATTTATCTACGAATGGAAGAAGGGAGCACTGGAATGGGATTGACCGGCGAGCGAACCGGCATCGTCGCGCCCGCCGCGAAGGGCATCATCGATCCGCGAACCAGCCGAGCGGTCGGCGATGACGACGCGCTGTTCCGCGGCATCAATGTCGATCTCGCCGACAAGGGTTTCCTCGTGACCGCGGCGGACGATCTCATCACCTGGGCTCGGACCGGCTCGCTGATGTGGATGACCTTCGGGCTCGCCTGCTGCGCCCGCGCGCCTCGCCGCGTCAGTCGGACGTGATGATCGTGGCCGGCACGCTGACCAACAAGATGGCGCCGGCGCTGCGCAAGGTCTACGACCAGATGCCGGAGCCGCGCTACGTCATCTCCATGGGCTCCTGCGCCAACGGCGGCGGGTACTACCATTATTCCTATTCGGTGGTGCGCGGCTGCGACCGCATCGTTCCCGTCGACATCTACGTGCCCGGCTGCCCTCCGACCGCGGAAGCGCTGCTGTACGGCGTGCTGCTGCTGCAGAAGAAGATTCGCCGCGTCGGCACGATCGAGCGCTGAAGCTACGAGCCCGCTGCCATGGACGAGCCGTTGGAACAACTCGGAGACACCATCGTGGCGGCGCTCGGCGGGGCGGCGAGCGCCTACACGGTCACGCTCGGGCAGCTGACGCTGGCGGCCGACGCTGCCGATATCGTCGGGGTGATGCGGTTCCTGCGTGACGACGAGCGCTGCCTGTTCTGGTGCATCATCGACATCACCGCGGTGGATTGGCCGGAACGCGAGAAGCGCTTCGATGTCGTCTACCATCTGCTTTCGCCGAGAAGGAACCAGCGCATCCGGGTCAAGGTGCAGACCGACGAAGCAACGCCGGTGCCCTCGGTCATCTCGGTCTATCGCGGGGCCGACTGGTTCGAGCGCGAGGTCTACGATCTCTACGGCGTGTTGTTTTCGGGCCATCCGGACCTGCGCCGCCTGCTCACCGACTACGGCTTCGAAGGGTATCCCCTGCGCAAGGATTTTCCGCTGACCGGCTTCGTCGAGGTGCGCTGGGACGACGAGCTCAAGCGCGTGGTCTACGACCCGGTGCGGCTGGCGCAGGAATTCCGGAATTTCGACTTTCTCTCGCCGTGGGAAGGCCCCGAGTACCTGCTGCCGGGGGACGAAAAGGCCAAGGGGCCGTGAGGGCAAAATGAGACCTGCGGCGACATTCAAGCTGCGGTACGGCCGGTGAAATGCCGGAAACCGCGCTGCGCAATTTCACCATCAATTTCGGGCCGCAGCATCCGGCGGCGCACGGCGTCCTGCGCCTGGTGCTCGAGCTCGACGGCGAGGTCGTGGAGCGGGTCGATCCGCATATCGGGCTGCTGCACCGGGGCACCGAGAAGCTGATCGAGCACAAGACCTATCTGCAGGCGATCCCCTATTTCGACCGGCTCGACTACGTCGCGCCGATGAACCAGGAGCATGCGTTCTGTCTCGCGGCGGAGCGTCTGCTCGGGATCGAGGTGCCGAGACGCGCCCAGCTCATCCGCGTGCTCTATTGCGAGATCGGACGGCTGCTTTCCCATCTGCTCAACGTCACCACCCAGGCGATGGACGTCGGCGCGCTCACCCCGCCGCTGTGGGGTTTCGAGGAGCGCGAGAAGCTGATGGTGTTTTACGAGCGCGCGTCGGGCAGCCGCATGCACGCCGCCTATTTCCGCGTCGGCGGCGTCCACCAGGATCTGCCGGAAAAGCTCATCGACGACATCGGGGCGTTCTGCGATCCGTTTCTCAAGGTCTGCGACGACATCGAAGGCCTGCTGACCGACAACCGGGTGTTCAAGCAGCGCAACGTCGATATCGCCGTGGTCAAGCTCGAGGACGCCTGGGCCTGGGGTTTTTCCGGGGTGATGGTGCGCGGTTCCGGCGCGGCCTGGGATCTGCGCAAGGCGCAGCCCTACGAATGCTACGCGGAGATGGATTTCGACATCCCGGTCGGCAAGAACGGCGACTGCTACGACCGCTACTGCATCCGCATGGAGGAAATGCGCCAGTCGGTGCGGATCATGAAACAATGCCTGGAGAAGCTGCGTGCGGCGGAAGGGAAGGGGCCCGTGACCCATCCGGACAACAAGATCGTGCCGCCGCGGCGCGGCGAGATGAAGCGCTCGATGGAATCGTTGATCCATCATTTCAAATTGTACACCGAGGGGTTCCATGTGCCGGCCGGGGAAGTCTATGCCGCGGTCGAGGCCCCCAAGGGCGAGTTCGGGGTCTATCTGGTCTCCAATGGCGGCAACAAACCGTACAAGTGCAAGATCCGCGCACCGGGATTCGCGCATTTGCAGGCGATGGACTTTCTCTCGCGCGGGCACATGCTCGCCGACATCTCGGCAATTCTTGGCTCGATCGACATTGTCTTCGGCGAGGTCGACCGATGAGCCTCTTGCAAAGACTTGCGTCCATTTTCGGGATCCCGTGATGGCTCCTCGTCGCCTCGCCCCGGTCGAGATCCAGCCCAAGAGCTTCGCGTTTTCCGCGGAGAATCTGAAATGGGCCAAGGTCGAGCTCGGCAAATATCCGCACGGCCGGCAGGAATCCGCGATCCTCGCCCTGCTGTGGCGCGCACAGGCCCAAGCCGGCGGCTGGCTGCCCGAGGCCGCCATTCGTCACGTGGCGGATTTTCTCGGCATGGCGCATATCCGGGCGCTCGAAGTCGCGACGTTCTACACGATGTTCAATCTGGAGCCGGTCGGGCGCTATCACGTTCAGCTCTGCGGCACGACGCCGTGCGTGCTGCGCGGCGCCGAGGATTTGAAGCAGGTGTTGCGGGAAAAAATCGGGGAAGAGTATCAAGTCGACGCCGACGGCAACTTCTCCTGGATCGAGGTGGAATGTCTGGGCGCCTGCGTGAATGCGCCCATGCTGCAGATCAACGAGGACAATTACGAGGACCTGACCCCGGATATCCTGGCGGGAATTCTCGACGATCTTTCGGCCGGCAAGACCCCGAGGCCGGGCCCGCAGATCGAGCGGCAATTCTCCGCACCCGTGGGCGGACCGACCACGCTGACCGATGCTTCGCTATATGTCGGGAACGGCGGGGCCGGTCCGGGCACGGCCACCCATGCGGGCGCGGCGTTGCACGATGACGCCGCCAAGATGCCGGGCGAACCGGCGGAGCGGCGCGAAGCTCCCGCGCCGAAACCGCCCGAAGGAGACCAGACCGAGCCGAGGCGCGACTGATGCTCGCAGACAAGGACCGCATCTTCAAAAATCTCTACGGGCTCCACGACTGGGGGCTCGAGGGCGCGCGCGCGCGCGGCGCCTGGGACGGCACCAAGGCGATCCTGGAGAAGGGCCGCGATTGGATCCTCAACGAGATGAAGGCGTCGGGCCTGCGCGGGCGCGGCGGAGCCGGATTCCCCACCGGACTGAAATGGTCGTTCATGCCCAAGCAGTCCGATGGCCGTCCGCATTATTTGGTGGTCAACGCCGACGAATCCGAGCCCGGCACCTGCAAGGACCGCGAGATTCTCCGCCACGACCCGCATCTCCTGATCGAGGGCTGCCTGATCGCCTCCTTCGCGATGGGCGCCCATGTCGCCTATATCTATATCCGCGGTGAGTTCATCCGCGAGCGCGAGCACCTGCAGGCCGCCGTCGACCAGGCCTATGCGGCGAACCTGATCGGCAAGAACAATCTTCACGGGTTCGATTTCGACCTCTACGTCCACCACGGCGCCGGCGCCTACATCTGCGGCGAGGAGACCGCGCTGCTCGAAAGCCTGGAAGGCAAGAAGGGCATGCCGCGGCTCAAGCCGCCGTTCCCGGCCAACGTCGGCCTCTATGGCTGCCCGACCACCGTGAACAACGTGGAATCGATCGCGGTCGCCCCGGACATCCTGCGCCGCGGCGCCGCCTGGTTCTCCGCCATCGGCCGGCCGAACAACACCGGCACCGAGCTGTTCTGCATCTCGGGCCACGTCGAGAAGCCGTGCAACGTCGAAGAGGCGATGGGCATCACGTTCCGCGAGCTCATCGAGACCCATGCCGGCGGCGTGCGCGGCGGCTGGCACAATCTGCTCGCGATCATTCCCGGAGGCTCCTCGGTGCCGTTGCTGCCGGCCTCGCAATGCGAGGACCTGATCATGGATTTCGACGCGCTCAAGGACCTCAAATCGGGCCTGGGCACCGCCGCCGTCATCGTGATGGACAAGTCGAAAGCACGAGAGCTGCGGCCAATGCACGCCGTGTCGCGAGGGCACTGGCTGGATGTGGCGCGTGCTCACCCGCATGGCCGAAGGGCGTGCCGGCAAGCGCGAGATCGGGCTGCTGCTCGAAGTCACCACCCAGGTCGAAGGACACACGATTTGCGCGCTCGGCGACGCGGCGGCGTGGCCGATCCAGGGCTTGATCCGGCATTTCCGTCCTGAGATCGAGCGGCGCATCGACGAATATGCCGCGCGACCCCAGCCGGCGCCGGTGGCGATCGCGGCGGAATAGGAGAGCTCGATGAGTCAGCCGACGCAGCATCTCGCCCAGCTCAATATCGGCCGCCTGCGCTACGAGCTCGACGATCCGCGTCTTGCGGATTTCATCGACAATTTGGCACGCGTCAACGCCATCGCCGAACGCAGCGAGGGATTCGTCTGGCGGCTCCAGGACGAGACCGGCAACGCCACCAACATCCGGGCGTTCGCCGACCCGCGCATGGCCGTGAACATGTCGGTCTGGGAGGGCGTCGAGGCACTGGAAAAATATGTGTGGCAGACCGTGCACGCGCGCTTCTACGGTCGTCGCAGCGAATGGTTCGAGCACCTGGACCGCCCCTATCTCGTGATGTGGTGGGTTCCGGCTGGGCACCGGCCGACCATCGAGGAAGCTCTCGGAAGGCTCGATCACCTGCGGGTGCACGGGCCGAGCGAGCATGCGTTCGGCTGGGACGGCATCGCAGGCGCGCAACTGTGGAAGACGGCGCGCTGCGCCTGACCGATCGCAGGATGAACCGGTGACCCCATGACCAAGCTGAACATCGACGGCAAAGAGATCGATGTGCCGCCGGAATACACGCTGCTGCAGGCGTGCGAAGCGGCGGGCGCGGAGATTCCGCGGTTCTGCTTCCACGAGCAGCTGTCGATCGCCGGCAATTGCCGCATGTGCCTGGTTGAGCTCGTCGGCTCCCCGAAACCGGTCGCAAGCTGCGCCTGGGGGGTGCGCGACTGCCGGCCCGGACCCAAGGGCGAGCCGCCGGCGGTCAACACCAAGACCCCGATGGTCAAGAAGGCGCGCGAAGGCGTGATGGAGTTCCTGCTGATCAATCACCCGCTGGATTGCCCGATCTGCGATCAGGGCGGGGAATGCGACCTGCAGGACCAGGCCATGGCCTATGGGGTCGACGCCAGCCGCTACCAGGAAAACAAGCGCGCGGTCGAAGACAAATACCTCGGCGCGCTCGTCAAGACCATCATGACGCGCTGCATCCATTGCACGCGCTGCATCCGCTTCGCCACCGAGGTCGCCGGAGTCCCCGAGCTGGGCGCGATCGGCCGCGGCGAGGACATGGAGATCACCACCTATCTCGAGCACGCGATGAGCTCGGAGTTGCAGGGCAATGTGGTCGACCTTTGCCCGGTCGGCGCCCTGACTTCGAAGCCGTATGCGTTCGCCGCGCGCCCCTGGGAGCTCACCAAGACCGAATCCATCGACGTGATGGACGCGGTCGGGTCCGCGATCCGCATCGATTCTCGCGGCCGTGAGGTCATGCGTATCCTGCCGCGCCTCAACGACGACGTGAACGAGGAATGGATTTCCGACAAGACGCGGCACGTCGTCGACGGATTGAGGGTGCAGCGGCTCGATCAGCCCTACATTCGCTCCGGCGGGCGCCTGCGGCCTGCATCGTGGCCGCAAGCGTTCCAGGCGATCGCCGCGAAGCTCAAGGCGACGCGGGCGGAGCGGATCGGCGCGATTGCCGGCGACCTTGCGGCCGTCGAAGAAATGTTCGCGCTCAAAGACCTGATGACTCGGCTTGGCGTCGGCAATTTGGATTCGCGCCAGGACGGTACCGCGCTCGATCCGCGCTGGGGCAGGGCGACCTATCTGTTCAACGCCGGGATTGCCGGGATCGAGCGCGCCGACGCGCTCGTCATCGTCGGATCTAACCCGCGCAAGGAAGCCGCGGTGCTCAACGCGCGCATCCGCAAACGCTGGCGCATGGGGCATTTCCCGATCGCGCTGATCGGGGAGCAGGCGGATCTGACCTATCCGTACGATTATCTCGGCGCCGGTCCGGAAACGCTCGCCGAAGTCGGGGCGGGCCGCCATCGCTTCGCGGAAATGCTGAAAGCGGCGGAACGGCCGATGATGATCATCGGCCAAGGGGCGCTGGCACGGCCCGACGGCGCGGCGGTGGCCGCGCTTGCGGCGAGGCTCGCGCTCGATATCGGTGCGGTCAAGGAAGATTGGAACGGCTTCTGCGTGCTGCACACGGCGGCGGCCCGCGTGGGCGCGTTCGACATCGGCTTTGTCCCGACTGGGCCCGGCCGAGGCATGAAGGAAATGCGGCGGGCGGGAGCGCTGGAACTCGCATTCCTGCTCGGGGCCGACGAGATCGACATCGCCCCCGGCGCTTTCGTGGTCTATATCGGTACCCACGGAGATCTCGGCGCGCATCGGGCCGACGTGATCCTTCCCGGCGCCGCTTATCCGGAAAAGTCCGGCCTCTTCGTCAACACCGAAGGGCGGGTGCAGATGGCGACCCGCGCTACCTTTCCGCCCGGCGAGGCGCGCGAGGACTGGGCCATCCTGCGCGCGCTCTCGGACGTGCTCGGGCGCAGGCTGCCCTACGATTCGCTTGCAGCCTTGCGGACGGCCTTGTTCAAGGCGCATCCGCATCTGCAGCGGATCGATCAGATCGTGCCCGCGGATGCCGCCGATATCCGCAAGCTCGCCGATCGCGGCGGCACGCCGGACAAGATGCCGTTCCAGCCCGCGATCGTCGATTTCTATCTTACCAATCCGATCGCGCGCGCTTCCGCGGTGATGGCGGAATGCTCGGCCCTCGCGCGCGGCAACGCGGCGGCGACGGCCGCCGAGTAGGAGATCGGAATGGTCGAGTTCTGGTGGACCTACGCATGGCCTTTCGCGGTGATCGTGGCGGAGAGCGTGCTGCTCCTCGTCGTGCTGCTGATCGTCATCGCCTACGTGCTCTACGCCGACCGCAAGATCTGGGCCGCGGTGCAGATCCGGCGCGGTCCCAACGTGGTCGGCCCGTGGGGTCTGCTGCAATCGTTTGCCGACCTGCTCAAGTTCATGCTCAAGGAGCCGATCATCCCCGCCGGCGCCAACAAAGGCGTTTTCCTGCTGGCGCCGCTCGTCACCTGCGTGCTGGCGCTCGCCGCCTGGGCGGTGATCCCGGTCAACGTCGGCTGGGTCATCGCCGACATCAACGTCGGAATCCTGTACATCTTCGCGATCTCCTCGCTCGCCGTCTACGGCATCATCATGGCTGGTTGGGCGTCCAACTCGAAATATCCGTTCCTGGCCGCGCTGCGCTCGGCGGCGCAAATGGTGTCCTACGAAGTCTCCATCGGCTTCGTCATGATCACCGTGCTGCTGTGCGTCGGATCGCTCAACCTCACCGCCATCGTCGAGGCGCAGAACGGGCATTGGGGGCTGTTCAACTGGTTCTGGCTGCCGCTGTTTCCGATGTTCGTCATCTTCTTCATCTCGGCGCTGGCGGAAACCAACCGCACCCCGTTCGATCTCGTCGAAGCCGAATCCGAGCTCGTCGCCGGCTTCATGGTCGAATACGGATCTAGCCCGTACATGATGTTCATGCTCGGGGAATACGTGGCCATCGCCACCATGTGCGCGATGTGCACGATCCTGTTCATGGGCGGCTGGCTGCCGCCGTTCCCGATTCCGCCGTTCACCTGGGTTCCGGGGGTCGTGTGGTTCTCGCTCAAGGCGCTGTCCGTGTTCTTCCTGTTCGCCATGGTCAAGGCGTTCGCGCCGCGCTATCGCTACGACCAGTTGATGCGGCTCGGCTGGAAGGTCTTCCTGCCGATATCGCTTGCCGCGGTCGCGATCGTCGCGGCGGTGTTGCAGCTCGCGGCGCTTGCGGCCCGATGAGTGCCGGCACGCGCATGGACGAGGGTCGAACGCAGGCGCCAGCAGCGCCGCAGAGGATGAAACGATGAGACTCGACCAGGCGGCGCGATCGATCTTCCTGAAGGAATTCGTGGAGGCGCTACTGCTGTCGCTGCGGTATTTCTTCAAGCCCAAGGCGACGCTGAACTACCCCTTCGAGAAGGGGCCGCTGTCGCCGCGATTCCGCGGCGAGCACGTGCTGCGGCGCTATCCCAACGGCGAGGAGCGCTGCATCGCCTGCAAGCTGTGCGAGGCGATCTGCCCGGCCCAGGCCATCACCATCGAGGCGGGTCCGCGCCGCAACGACGGCACGCGTCGCGCCACGCGCTACGACATCGACATGGTGAAATGCATCTATTGCGGGCTGTGCCAGGAGGCCTGCCCGGTCGATGCCGTGGTCGAGGGACCGAATTTCGAGTTTTCGACCGAGACCCGGGAAGAGCTCTATTACGACAAGGAGCGCCTGCTCGCCAACGGCGATCGGTGGGAGCGGGAGATCGCCAAGAATCTCGCGCTCGACGCTCCCTACCGGTGAGGTCGGCAATGGTCGTCGCCAGCCTGTTCTTCTATTTGTTCGCCGGCATCTGCGTGGCTTCCGGCTTCATGGTCATCGCCGCGCGCAACCCGGTGCACTCGGTGCTCTACCTGATCCTGGCTTTCGTCAGCGCCGCCGGCCTGTTCGTGCTGATGGGGGCCGAGTTCCTGGCGATGATCCTCATCGTGGTCTACGTCGGCGCCGTCGCCGTGCTGTTCCTGTTCGTGGTGATGATGCTCGACGTGGATTTCGCCGAGCTCAGGCAGGGTTTCCTCAGCTATCTGCCCATCGGCATCGTGATCGGCATCGTCTTCCTGGTCGAGCTGCTGCTGGTGGTGGCGGTGTGGGCGATCGGCACCCAGGTGCCGGGGGCGATCACGGCGCCGATCCCGCCGCTCGAAAGCGTGAGCAATACCGAGGCGCTCGGACGCGTGCTCTATACGCGCTACGTCTACTATTTCCAGGCCGCGGGGCTCATCCTGCTCGTCGCCATGATCGGCGCCATCGTGCTCACGCTGCACCACAAGCTCGGCGTGCGGCGCCAGAACGCCGCCGATCAGATTGCACGCACGCCGCGGACCGCGATCGAGCTCAGGCAGGTGCGGCCGGGACAAGGGATCTAGAGCGATGGCGATCGGTCTCGGGCATTATCTCGCGGTTGCCGCGATCCTGTTCACGCTGGGCATCCTCGGGATCTTCCTCAACCGCAAGAACGTCATCATCATCCTGATGTCGATCGAGCTGATCCTGCTCGCGGTCAACATCAACCTGGTGGCGTTCTCCACGCATCTCGGCGATCTCGTCGGCCAGGTGTTCGCGCTGATCGTGCTCACGGTGGCCGCCGCGGAGGCCGCGATCGGGCTTGCCATTCTCGTCGCCTATTACCGCAACCGCGGCTCGATCGCGGTCGAAGACGTCAGTCTGATGAAGGGCTGAGGGCGCGATGTA